>DYHU01000650.1 GCA_020724025.1 Syntrophorhabdus sp.
TAGAGATAGATCTCACCGTGGAGGTCAGAAGCATAGAGGACTTTCACTCTACACCTCATAGTCCTCAACGAGGACCCATTTATCTTTCTTCTTGATCAGTTTGAAAGTGACCTTGCAGAAGGAACAGAGAACGAAGTCGCCCGTCCTCTCATCGCCATCCATAGGGATATCGGCGTCACAGATGGGACATTCCAGATCAGTGGCCATAGGTCATCTCCTTAGCAGGATGCTGAAAAACGGACATCTATCCCGCGAGGCGCGGGATTCCCCTTATCCTTCCCCGTGTCGAGCAGGGGCAGGCTAATTGCGACGTACAATCCTTGTAGGGGCAATTCATGAATTGCCCCTACCTCAGGATTTCGCCTGCCTACCGAAGTCCCGCCCTGCGGGACGCAGGCAGGGACGCCTTGAATCTGTCCATTTTTGAGCATCCCGAATAAAACGACTTTTTCAGCAATCTGTTAAAGTCTTGAATATTTGAAATCGCGGAAAAAATCAAGAGATTTTTCTCTTCTGCAAGTTCTTATGCTTCCTGTTGTAATCCCTCAGTTACGGTCTGTCTACATTAACCATAACCTGTAACTCAGCCCTTCAGGGCTGATTTTTTCCCGCCAGGGCGGGACTAAAGCCCTGAGTTACATATTCGCAAAGCTGTTTATCATTCGTAACTGAGGGGTTACTTCCTGTTGAATTTTTTTCTTGCATCTGAGTCTAATATCTTATAAATATAAAATATCAAAGGAGGGAATCCCATGAGCAGGAAATTAATCATCCTCTTTTTATTGGTTGCCATCTGCGGGATGGCCATCCTATTATGGGGTTGCCCGCCCCGTGTGGTCCATGTCAGACCACCCGAAGTCAGGGTGGAAGTTTACGGCCCACCACCCTATCCAGATGCTGTCTGGAGACCCGGTTACTGGGAGTATCGCAGAGGGGATTGGGTTTGGGTCCCAGGTCACTGGACAAGACGTCCAAAACCTCATGCCGTCTGGGTTCCTGGGCACTGGGAGCCGAGAGGAAGAGGCTGGGTCTGGGCCCCGGGGCGCTGGGAGTATCGATGATTAGTAATGAGTTCGGAGTAGGGGCGATTCATGAATCGCCCCTACAGAACTCTGACCGTGTCCCATAAGTCAGGTGGCTGGGCACAAGGAAGGGGGCATGACCGGTGTAATTGAAGGTTTTGCATTTCGTATTTTGGTGTCATTCCCGTGAAAACGGGAATCCAGGACCAATAGAAACATCTGGATTCCTGCTTCCGCAG
>DYHU01000155.1:0-1731 GCA_020724025.1 Syntrophorhabdus sp.
GAAAGGAGGTGGACATGGAAAAGAGGGGGAAAATTCTGGTAGTAGACGATGAGCCTGAATTTTTATCTACCTTGCAGAAGGCTCTTGAAGCTGAATCTTTGGACGTTACTCCTGCGAGGACTAAAGCAGAGGCCCAAGAAAGAATCTTCACAATGAGAGAACGCGATCTCGTCATATTAGGCACACTAACTCCCGGCAGGGAGGCATCCTCTTTGCTTAAATGGCTGAAACAAAATGCTATAACAAAGGACGTGCCTATTATAGTAATTGATGCTCCGCTTGAAAAACGCCTTATCAGTGGGTGGAGCATTGATGAGGGTGAGCAAATGGATGCCGTGGAGTACCTTACAAAGCCAGTTGAGCCAAAGGCGCTCGTGCCTCTAATCCTTACATTGTTAGGGGAAGTAATTAAGCGAATAAAGGTACTTATAGTAGATGATCATACGGTAGTCAGGGATGGTATTCGTGCTTTGCTCACTCTCCAAAAAGATATCTCAGTAGTAGGGGAGGCTGTGAATGGAAAAGAAGCGGTGGAAAAGGCTCTTCAGCTTTCGCCCGATGTCGTATTAATGGACATCGTCATGCCTGTTATGAACGGGTTAGAGGCAACTAAGAACATATGCAAGGAATGCCCTCAGACCAAGGTTTTGATGCTGACCCAGTATGCTGATGAGGAGAACATCGTTAGGTCTGAGCAGTTAGGGGCTTATGGATTTATCCCTAAGAGTGCTGCGAGTTCCCAGCTCCTTGATGGTATCAGAGGAGTAAGCCGGGGAGAGCGCTTTAAGCGTCCTGTTGCCGTATAATTTCCCATAACGGCCACGTCACTCACGCCTGCGTGCCGAAACGCCACTTCGGCGTGCAGGCACGAACCACTAAAATCCCCCCACCCAACCCCTCCCCCTCGAGGGGGGAGGGCGAGGGAGGGGGTGAAAAAGAGGATATGGATTTGCAGCCAATAACTATTACTCTTGATGGTCGGGAGGTAAGCGGTCATTTAGGGATGACTATTTTGGAATTGGCCCAGGAATCAGGAGTAGAGATTCCCACGCTCTGCTACAGCCCTCATCTAACTTCAATTGGTGCTTGCCGTGTATGCTTGGTTGAAAATGAACAAACTGGCTCCTTGGTGGCATCATGTGTCACTCCTATCGCACCAGGAATGATAATTAATACCTATTCCCCTCGAGTTATTGAGCATCGCAAAAATATAATTAAGCTATTGCTTGCCAGTCATCCCGATTCCTGCTTTGTGTGTGACAAAGGCAACCGTTGTCAATTGCGCCAGCTTGCCTCAGATATGGGCATCGGATTGGTGGAATTCCAGAAGATTCCCCAGATGGCATCCATTGAGGAAGTCAACCCATTCATTGAAAGGGATTTAAGCAAATGCATCCTGTGTGCTAAGTGTATTCGAGCATGCCAGGAATTGGTTGTTGAAGGAGCTATTGACTACTTTCAGCGAGGATTTGCTAACAAACCAGCAACACTAAACAATTTACCTCTGGAGGATTCTGAGTGCACCTTCTGTGGAACTTGTGTAGCATTGTGCCCCACAGGGGCATTGACCGAGAAGGAACGGTTATATCGAGGGACGACCAAAACTGCGGTTCAGACAACCTGTCCTTTCTGCGGCTGTGGATGTAGCATTTGCTTGGAAGTTAAGGATGATCAAATAGTGAGAGTTGTACCAAGTGAAGAGGATGTAGTAAACCCCGCACCCCGTGTTAA
>DYHU01000155.1:1831-8548 GCA_020724025.1 Syntrophorhabdus sp.
CTTTGTGTAAGGGGAAGCTATGGCTTCGACTTTGTCCATAGCCCAGATAGATTAACCAAACCTCTCGTCAAAGTGAAGGACACTTTTACAGAGTTATCTTGGGAACAAGCATTGGAATTAATTGCAACCCAATTCAAGCGAATAAAGAATGGATATGGTCCCGATAGCTTAGCTATTCTTGGCTCCTCCAAATGTACCAATGAAGAGAACTATCTCCTGCAGAGATTCTCAAGATCTGTTTTGGGCACAAATAATATTGATAACGGGAGTCGCTTGTATAACTCTGTTATACGCCAAGGCCTCGGCTCCTCTATTGGTTTCTCCGGCACGACAAATTACCTTAGCAATCTTGAACAGTCGGAGGTAATAATGGTTGTTGGAGCCAACCCCTCCGTCTCAGCTCCTATCGTTGAATACGCTATAAAACGTGCCGTTAAATATAAAGGCGCTAAGTTGATTTTGATAGACCCGCGGCAAACGAAGCTTTCTCCATTTGCCCACCTCTGGCTACGACCCAAAATTGGCACTGATGTGGCTTTGCTAAATAGCTTGGCAAAGGTGATTATTGATGAAGGTTTGTTAGACGAGGAATTCGTCGCCAGGAGAACGGATAATTTTAAGGCGCTGACCAAAGCCTTAGAAAGATATTCTCCGGAATATGCCGAGACTGTCACAGGCATTCCCAATCATGAAATTCGCGCCGCCGCTCGATTATATGCTATGGCAAGTGGAGCAACAATTGTATTTGGCGCAGGAATCACCCAGCATGCAAATGGAACGAATGGCGTCAAGGCTATATCGAACCTGGCGCTATTGACCGGGAACATCGGGCGAAGGGGAGGCGGCATTTATGCTCTGCAGAGAGAAAATAATGGACAGGGCGCCTGTGACATGGGAGCATTGCCCAAATTCCTCCCTGGATACCAGGATGTGGCGGATGCCCAAACGAGGAAAAAGTTTGAAGAAAACTGGAAGGTGAGCTTGCCAGCTAACCCCGGGCTAACCGCTTTAGAGATGATAGAGCAAGCGAAAGAGGGAAAGATCAAGGGCTTATATATCGTGGGAGAAAATCCCATTTTAAGCTTCCCCCACTCAAGCCTCGTTGCCGAGGCCTTTGCTTCTCTTGATTTTCTCGTGGTGCAGGATATGTTCTTTACTGAAACAGCCAGACTGGCGAATGTAATTCTACCTGCAGCAAGCTTTGCTGAAAAGGAGGGTACATTCACTAATTTTGAAGGAAGGGTAAATAGAGTGCGGAAAGCAATCGAACCATTTGGTGAAAGCTTGCCAGACTGGGAAATAATCCTACGACTGGCTGAAAAGATAGGGTCTCCGCTGCCTTTCTCTTCCCTTCGACAGGTTATGGATGAGATTGAAGAACTGATTCCCTTATATGAAGGGTATACCGATTCCGAGAGGCTATATCAGGCTGAGCCGGACACCCGGGAAACCAGACGCACCTATATGGAACAATTCTTAAGGGGATTTGCCCGCTTCTCACCGGCTGAATATATCCCGCGAGGAGATGAAGCAAAAGAGGATTATCCCTTTACCTTATTGACCGGAACCATTTTGTATCACTTCGGCACTGGTGTCAGAAGCTCGAGGGCTTCGCGGTCGAAGAAATTCCTTCCACAGGCTTTTGTGGAAATTGGCGAATCTGATGCTAAAAAGCTTGGAATTGGCCATGGTGATAAAGTCAAAGTCATTTCGCCTTTGGCTGAATTGACTGCCTCACTCAGAATTACCGACACACTCCCTAAAGGGACAGTCTTCATACCTCACTCATTCCCGGAGTGCCCTGTTAATAGGCTATTCAACATCGTTTTAGATCCAGAGGCAAAAACGCCTTCACTCAAGGCATGTAATGTGAGGATTGAAAGGATTGGACTTCATGGATAAGGCGAAGATAACCACAGACGCAGAAGCCAGCCTGGCACAAATAAATGAAATTGTGGCTGAGTACAGTCAACAGAAGTGGGCATTGATCCCCTTAGTTCAAAAAATCCAAAATGCATTTGGCTATATTCCTCCCCAATCTATACCAATAATAGCTAAAAATCTGAGGCTCTTCACCAGTCAGGTGCAAGGGGTTATTTCCTTCTATGCCCAGCTCTATACTGAGCCACGGGGGAGGCGTGTGGTCAGGGTCTGTCGGGGAACAGCCTGCCATGTGCGCGGTGGTAAGACGATACTGAAATTGGTGAGACACCATCTGGGTATAGAAGAAGGTCAAACCACCCCCGACCTGGAATACACTTTGGAGACGGTTGCCTGCATCGGCGTTTGTGCCCTGGCGCCCAATATGGTCATTGGCGACAGGGTCTTTGGTCACCTGAATCCCAAGAAGGTGGAGCAATTGTTCAAGAAGGTTGGAGAGTAGTATGCAAAACCATCGTACTGTTTTCGTCTGTCAGGGAACAGGATGCCTCTCAACCGGATCCGATGCCGTTTATGAGGCGCTTAAGGCAGAAGTGGAAAGGCTCGGGTTAAGGGATGTTGAGGTAGATTTCACCGGTTGTCACGGTTTCTGTGAACAAGGACCCAATGTAGTAATTGAACCTCAGGGTATTTTCTATACCCATGCCCAGTCTGAAGATGCAGCGGAGATTGTCTGTTCTCACCTTCGAGATGGCAAGCCGGTGGAACGACTTTTCTACCGTGACCCGGTGACTAACAAAGCAATACCATACTATTCAGAGATAAACTTTTACAAAAAACAGCAGCGAATTATTTTGCGCAATTGTGGGCGTATCAATCCTGAGAAAATTGATCACTATATTGCCCAGAGAGGTTATCAGGCTCTTAGAAAGTGTTTATTAGAGATGACGCCCGAGCAGGTCATAGAAGAGGTGAATAGGTCGGGGCTGCGAGGCCGTGGTGGCGCTGGCTTCCCTACTGGGCGAAAGTGGGAGTTCTGCCGCAAGGCTCAGGGAGACAAGAAATATGTTATCTGCAATGCCGATGAAGGCGACCCCGGCGCTTTTATGGATCGCTCCATATTAGAGGCAGACCCTCACTCTGTCATTGAAGGGCTAACCATTGCAGGATATGCCATAGGTGCCACCGAGGGCTATATCTATGTGCGCGCGGAGTATCCTTTGGCGGTAAAACGAGTTTTCATCGCTTTAGAACAAACCCGAGAAAGAGGATTCTTAGGAAAAGATATTCTTGGCTCAGGATTTGATTTTACGATCTATGTCAAAGAGGGCGCCGGGGCTTTCGTTTGTGGTGAAGAAACAGCTTTAATGGCTTCCATCGAGAGCCGACGGGGCATGCCTCGTCCCCGTCCTCCATTTCCCGCTGAATCAGGTCTGGAGGGAAAGCCTACTATCATTAACAATGTAAAGACTCTGTCTTCGGTTCCTATTGTCATTGATCAGGGGGGCAATTGGTTTGCCAGCATTGGCACCGAAAAGAGCAAGGGGGCGGCCGTCTTTGCCCTTACCGGGAAGATTGCGAACAGCGGATTGGTAGAGGTGCCGATGGGGACTCCCCTTTCTACCATCATTTTTGATATCGGGGGCGGCATTCCCCGGGGCAAACTGTTTAAGGCAGTCCAAACGGGAGGGCCTTCAGGCGGATGCATCCCCGCCCGCTTCTTCGATACCCCGGTGGAATATGAAACCCTATCCCAGCTTGGCTCAATTATGGGCTCTGGAGGCATGGTGGTATTGGATGAGACTACCTGCATGGTAGAGGTAGCCAGGTATTTCCTGAGCTTCACTCAAGCCGAGTCCTGCGGAAAATGTGTCCCCTGCCGTCTGGGGACTAAGCAAATGTTGGAAATCCTGACCAGAATCACTCAGGGTAAAGGACGTGAGAGTGACATGGATACCTTGCTCAATATAGCTAAGACAGTCAAGGAGTGCTCACTCTGTGGCTTGGGGCAAACTTGCCCGAACCCTGTGCTTACTACCCTCAATTATTTTAGAGACGAATATGAAGCTCACATAAAAGAGAAGAGATGCCCTGCTGCGGTCTGCGATGCACTCATGATTTCACCCTGTCAGCATACCTGCCCGGTAGGCATCAATATTCCTAAATATGTGGCTCATATTGCAGCAAGTGAATACTTGGAGGCTATCGAAACAATCAGGGAGCGTAATCCCTTCCCCGCTATTTGCGGCCGCATCTGCCATCATCCTTGCGAAGGCAGGTGTCGCCGTGGAGAACTCGACGAGCCTGTAGATATCAGGGCGCTGAAGCGCTTCGCTGCCGACTGGTATTTTGACCACGCCAGTGAATTGCCCGAGCCAGTTCCCTTCCCCAAAACTAAGAGCCAAAAGATTGCTGTGGTGGGAGCCGGACCCTGTGGACTGTCTTGCGCCTACTTTTTAGCTCAGATGGGTTATCCAACTACGATCTTTGAGGTTCTACCTGTAGGCGGGGGCATGCTTTCAGTGGCCATACCTGATTTTCGCTTGTCAAGAGAGGTCATTGAAAAGGAGATAGAGTATATCATCAAATGCGGCGTAGAGATAAAATTCGATACGCCTATCAACGTAAATTTCACTGTAGAAGACATTAGAAGGAGTGGCTTTGAGGCCGTCTTCATTGCTGCTGGGGCTCAAAGAAGCCAGCGTATTGGCATACCTGGAGAGATAGAGGACCTCGAAGGCTTCTACCATGGTTTAAGATTTCTAAGGGATGTGAAGGTGGGTAAGCCGGTCAGAATTGGGCGTCGCGTAGCTGTTATTGGAGGCGGGAATGTAGCTCTGGATGCCTCTCGAACTTCCCTTCGCCTTGGCGCTGATGAAGTCGATATCTTCTACCGGCGGTCACGGGAGGAGATGCTTGTTACCGAGGTGGAATATAATGAGGCTTTGGCTGAGGGCGTCAGGATAAACTTCCTCGTCAGTCCTACACGAATCGTAAGCGATAAATGGAAGGTAACTGGCTTACAATGTATTCGCATGATGCTGGCCGAGCCTGACGCCAGCGGACGCCGACGCCCCATTCCTATCCCAGGCTCCGAGTTCTTTGTCGAGGCAGACACTGTTATAGCTGCCGTAGGTCAAGCCCCAGACCTATCGTTCTTACCACCAGACAGTGCCCTGGAACGCTCCAGATGGGAAAGGTTGGTCGTTGATGAAAATAGATTAGCTACCAATCTCCCTGGAGTCTTTGCCGGAGGGGATTTCGTCAGCGGACCAGGTATGGTGATCGATGCTATCGCTGGTGGTAGGAGAGCAGCTATTGCCATAGACAAATACCTCAGGGGCGATACTTCGCGAGTTGAAATATATGACCTGAAGCCCAGCGTTATCGAGGAAGTGATAAGTAAGGAAGAAGAGGAGACTTGGGAGCCTCAATTTAGGCCGGAAATGTCCCGGCTTCCTGTTGAAGAAAGAAAACGCAGCTTTAAGGAGACAGAATTGGGGTTCTCAGAGGAGAAAGCCGGGCAAGAAGCTAAGCGATGCTTAAGGTGTGACTTGGAAAGATAGGGGGTTGAGCATGAAATCCATTACCAAACAGAAGCCCTTTGATGAAATAAAGCAGCAATTAGATAGGTTCGACCGAGTGTATATCATAGGTTGTGGCACGTGCGCCACAATGACCAAAACCGGCGGTAAAGAAGAGGTTTTGGATATGAAGAAGCGTTTAGAAGAACTGGACAAATTAGTGACCGGCTGGACGGTTATCCCCACTGCTTGTGATGAGATGACCGAGGTAGCTATCAGAGAAGTTGATGGAGCCATTCGGAATGTGAACTGTATCCTGGTTATGGCATGCGCTCTGGGAGTACACAGGGTGAGCTTATATATTGACAAGCCAGTTATCCCAGCCTTGGATACCTTGTTCATAGGCATAGAAGATAGCCCAGGCTATTTTCATGAAGTCTGTGCCCAGTGCGGTCAGTGTGTCATGGGGGAAACAGCGAGCATTTGTCCTCTCACAGCATGCCACAAAGGTTTGTTAAACGGTCCCTGTGGTGGGACTAACAATGGCAAATGTGAGGTGGACAAGGAGAAGGATTGCGCCTGGACACTTATCTATCAGCGATTAAGAGATCAAGGAAGACTCGATTTGATGCGGAAGTATCATCCTCCCAAAAATTATCAGGTAGTGCCTAGACCAAAGATAACTAAAGTAGCCTAACCTGGCGTAGCCGGAAACAAACAGGGTTTGTAATCACAAATTCCAAATGACAAATTCCAAATCCCAAATAAATTCCAAGTTTCAAGTCCAAATAAGGGAAACGATTTTGTCTTTAATTTTGAATTTTGGATATTGGAACTTATTTGTAATTTGGTGCTTGGTATTTGGTGCTTCGTTTAAAACGAATATTTTTTGCCATTTTGGCAACCACCCTATTAATAAGGGGATAACCGGGGAGGGGAGTAATGGCATCAAATTTCAAACAATTGCTTAACTCCGGCAAGTTTGTAATAACCAGCGAGATTAGTCCACCCAAAGGAACAAACATTGAGAAGATGCTCCACCATATTGACCTTCTCAAAGATAAGGTGGACGGCCTGAACGTTACTGACCATCAAAGTTCTGTGATGCATTTTCCTTCTCTTGGCGGATGCCAAGTCATCAAAGAGCGAGGTGGTGAACCTATATTGCAGATGACCTGTCGCGACCGCAATCGAATTGCCCTTCAAGCCGACCTCCTCCTGGCGTATGCGAGGGGTATAAGAAATGTCCTCTGCCTTACGGGTGACGCAGTTGTAGTTGGCGATCACAAAGAAGCCAAAGGAGTTTTTGACC
>DYHU01000156.1:0-4652 GCA_020724025.1 Syntrophorhabdus sp.
GGCGTCTGGATTCCCGTTTTCACGGGAATGACGACTTTTTACGAGTTCATCAATAATCGATTTCACCAAATCTTCTCCAAATTGGATAAAAATTGATTAGAAAAAATAACAGAATTAACCACTTCTGTCAATAAATTCTAAGACAACAAAGCTCTTAAACTAACCAAACTCTTTGATATTCAAGGCGTTTTTTGATTCGAGAAATCTATTGCAGTTGAATAATTATGCAATCTTTATGCCTCATTGAGGCCTATTTTGAAAATACTCTCAAATCCCCCCATCCCCCCTTTGCCCTCCGGGTCAGAGACCGCTCTGGGTCGGAGACTAAAGGGGGGTAAGGGGGGATTGTCAATTTTCATTGTGCTTGGATGACACTCCGCAGTAAGCAATTAGAAAGAAATTCCGTCATTTCTATCCTTTTTCACAAACAGTCTCTTCACCTTGAAACGGATATCATCGATGAGGGTATAGGCGACCGGCACAACAAAGAGGGTAAGGAGTGTTGAAGCAAACATCCCCCCGAAAGTGGCCCGGCCCATTCCAGCCCTGAGCTCTCCTCCCGCGCTATAACCCAGGGCCACCGGAAGAACCCCTAACATCGTCGTCACAGCCGTCATCAGGATGGGCCGAAGCCTCACCGGCGCGGCTTTGAGAATAGCCTGATTCCTTTCCATCCCTCTTTCTATCAATGTATTCGTATAATCGACCAGCAGGATTGAATTTTTAACGACCAAAGCGGTGAGGGTGATCATGCCGATCATGCTGATAATCGAGATAGAATCGCCGGTCAAATAGAGGGCGCCAAAGGCTCCTGCCGTGCTCAGGGGTAAGGCCAGCATCACGGTGAGGGGATGGAGAAAGCTGTTGAATTGCATCGCCAGAACCATATAGATAATGATGATGGCCTGGATCAGGGCATTGAGCAGGTAACGGAAAGATTCTTTAAACGCCTCCGCCTGGCCGAAAAAGCTGTAGGAATATCCTGAGGGGATCATTTTTTTAGCAAGCTCCTCCATTTCATCGATCGCTTCGCCCAGAGCCTTTCCGCCGGCTGTATCGGCATAGATCGTTGCGCTTCGTTGTCTGTCCTTACGGTTGATCAAATTGGGCCCGATCCCCTCTTCCACCTTTATGACTTGAGCCAGTTTGATCAATCCCCCTCTGGGAGTACGAATCGAGATCTGTGCAATGTCCTCAGGGCTCATCCTTTGATCCTTAATCAACCTGACTCTTACATCATACCGTTTGGCCCTCTCCACATCCTTAAACTTGGAGACCTCCTGCCCGCCGATCATCTGCCGAACCGCGGAAGAGATCTCACGGACATCCACGCCCGCATCGGAAGCCTTATTCCGGTCGATAAAGACCCTCACCTCGGGCTTCGTCAATTCGAGATCGGAGCTGACATCCACAAGCCCAGGGCGTCTCATCATCTCCGCCATGATCTGATTGGAGATGACTTCCAGTTCCTTCACCTCAGGACCCTTGATGTCGAACTGCAGGGGGGCTCCACGTCTTCCCCCGACGGCAACGGGCTCGAAGTCTTCGATATAGATTTTACATCCCGGGATTCCCCGGACCTCCTCCCGCAGTGCGGCCATGATCTCATGCTGTGTGCGTTTCCTCTCCCCACGGTCTTTCAAGGCAATCAGCAATATCCCTTTATTTACCTCTTTTCGGGCGCCTACTCCGATCGTGGAAAAGATATTTTTCACTTCAGACAGGTTGAGGACCAGCCCCTCCATTTTCCTCATTTTATCGTCCGTATACTGCAGGGTGGATCCCGTAGGGGTCTCCAGATGAATGAGGAAACGGCTCTCATCCGATTTGGGGACGAACTCCCTCTTCAGATTGGCCAGAACGGCCATGCTCCCGATAAAGATCAATGCGGCCACGGCCACAATGATCCATCGATGGCTCAGGCAGAAAGACAGAGCCTTCCGGTATTGGCCCTCCAGCCCTTCATAGCCCCGCTCAAAAAAACGGTTGAGCTTACTCCTCTTTTTTTCGACCTTCAGGAACCGGGAACAGAGCATGGGAATCAGAATCAGTGCAATTACCAGTGAGGCAATGACGGAGGCGGCTACGGTGACGCCGAACTGGTAGAAAAACCGTCCGATGATCCCTCCCATGAACGCAACCGGGATGAAGACAGCCGCAATAGAGAAGGTCGCCGCGGTGGCGGCAAAGGCAATCTCCGAGGCTCCCTCCTTCGCGGCGGCTATCGGTTCCCGCCCCTCCTCCATATGACGGTAAATATTTTCCAGGACGATGATCGCATCATCGACGACCACCCCCACCATCATCGAGAGGGCCAGCATCGTCATATAGTTCCGTGTAAATCCCATAAAATGCATAATGCCGAAGCTGGCGATCAGGGAAACGGGAATCGCAAGGGCGGTGATGATCGTGCTCCGGACGCTGAGAAGAAAGAAGAACATCACTCCCGCAGCAAGGAGTCCGCCCAGGAAGACATCATACCCCACATCGGAAATTGCCTCCTCGATGAAAAAAGAGCTGTCAAAGGAGACGGAGACCTCAACCCCCGGAGGAAGGGTTTTATTCATCTCAACCAATTTCGATTTGACCGTCCGTGCCACCTCAACCACATTGGCTCCGGAACGGGGGATGATGCTCAATCCAACCGCAGGGAACCGGTTAAACCGGGCAATCGACCGGACCGGTTCTGTGCCATCTTCCGTCCAACCGAC
The DNA here is from genome assembly GCA_020724025.1 of Syntrophorhabdus sp. Next base: position 2,712 of record DYHU01000156.1, read on the forward strand.
ATCCTTCAGGCGGATGGGCGCCCCATTCTGATAGGTGATGATCAGATTGTTGAATTCCTCGATATTGCGGAGCTCGCCCAGATTCCGGACGGTAAACTCACGATCAACGCTTTCGATGATCCCGCCGGGCAGTTCAACATTCCTGGTCAGAAAGGCCCTTGCTATATCATTCGAGGTAAGCCGGTGGGCTTCCAACCTCTTTCCGTCAAGCCAGACCCGAATCTCCCTTTTCGCATAACCATCCAGGTTGATCGTACCTACCCCCTGGATCGACTCCAACTGAGGCCTCAACACCTCGTCGGCGATCATCCCCAACCGCTGGAGGGAGAGGTTGCCCTTCATGGAAAGCCAGAGGATGGGAATGGCATTGATGTCGAATTTATCGATGATGGGTGGATCAATATCGGTCGGCAGTTTCCTTCTCGCCAGATCGACCTTTGCCCTCACATCCTGAACCGCAGAATCGATATCGCGGTAGAGTTCGAATTCAATCACCACCTGTGAAAAACCATAACCGCTCGTGGAGGTGATATGTTTGACGCCTTCGATGGTGTTGACCTGTTCTTCAATGGGATCGGTCACATCGGTATCCATCACTTCCGGTGCGGCGCCGAAAAGGGTCGTGGTGACGGTAACAAAGGGAAAATCGACCTTGGGAAAGAGATCGATGCCAATGCGCTGGTATCCGAGGATTCCAAAAAAGACGAGGGCTAATGTTATGATCGTGGCAACGACAGGCCGCTTCACGGAGGTATCGGAGAGGAACATAATGACTCCTGATAAACAAAGTCAAATAGTCATTTAGTCGTATGGTCGGATAGTCGTTAAGTCCTAAGACTATCAGACTACAAGACTATGCGACTAAGCGACTTTCGAATCTTAAACTCCAGGCTATTTTTTGACTATCTGAACTTTCATCCCTTCGGTCAATTGTTCGTGTCCAACGGTGACAACCTGTTCCCCCTTTTGAATCCCTTTGACAACCTCCACCTTTCCATCGAACCGGGTTCCGGTTTCAACCTCCCTCCGGTGGGCAGCCCCTTGCTTCACCACAAAAGTAAAAATCTTTCCTTCCTGGCTGAAAAGGGCTGATTCCGGGACGGTGATGCCATTGGGGTTGCTCCCTGCCTGGAGGGTTACTTCGGCAAAAAATCCGGGTTTCAATCGATGATGGGGATTAGGAGCCATGGCTTTCATCTTCACATTTCGGGTGGCTGGGTCAGCCGTCGGGCTGATAAACTGAAGAGTGGCTGAATACTTCTCTTCGGAGAAGGCCTTGACTGAAAATTGAATCTGACTGCCCTGACGGATTCTCCCTGCCCAATTTTCAGGGATATAAAATTCAAGCTCCAGCGGATCCATCTGGACAATGGTCAGGATTTCATCTTTGGGCGCCACATTCACATGCTCCCCCAAGGAGGCAATCTTAAGGTTAATGACCCCTTCGATGGGAGAGACGATTCGATGATCCAAAAGATTCTGTTTGGCCAGATTCAATTCAGTCCTGGCCAGGGCTAATCGCGCTTCATCCAATTTTACTCTCAGGCTGATGTCATCATGGGTTTGTTGTGGTATGACCTTCGATTCCAGAAGTTTTTGATAGCGAGCAAACGTGTAACGACTCGCCTCCAACGAAAACTCGGCTTCTTGAACCTTCGCCTCCGCCCTTTCCACCTGGAGCCTGGCATCCGTATCATCCAGTTGGACCAGATTCTGTCCCCTTCGAACCCTTTCCCCTTCCCTGACCAGAATCTTCTCAATGATCCCCGCTTTTTTCGGGCTGATCGTCACATGCTCCGGAGTCCTCAGACTTCCCACGGCTGAAAGCGTGTAGGAGATGGCTCTCGGAACAACCTCGACCACCTCCACCTGTCTCTCCTCTGAGATTTGGGCCGGATCCTTGGAAGGCTTCTCAATACTCACCGATTCCTTCGACCCGCA
>DYHU01000156.1:4752-8531 GCA_020724025.1 Syntrophorhabdus sp.
TTTGGGCCGGATCCTTGGAAGGCTTCTCAATACTCACCGATTCCTTCGACCCGCACCCCCCCAAAATAAGAAGCGTCATCAACAGCCAATAGAATATAAATCGTCGCATAATTACTCACTCTCTGTTATTAATAATCGTCAAAATAGTGACGACATTGATTTATAAAATCCCTCCTCACCTCCCTTTTCCAAAGGGAGGGAATTACCCCTCTTTGGCCTCCGGCCCATAGGGCCTCTGGCCCGGAGGGCAAAGAGGGGCAGGGGAGATTTTGTTGCCCAAGTCAATTCAATTCTAAGACCCTTAATAAAGAGCATTGGGGGTTATGATTTACGGTTCATTGTTCATTGTTCATCGTTCATTGTTCATTGTTCATCGTCTTTACGGATACATCCTTCCCATGGCTCGCTCCAGTCTCGCTTTGGCGATGTTAAAATCGCTTAAAGCCCCATAGTAATTGACCCTTGCCTGAGCCAATAAGGTCACTGCATCCAGAACATCGGTGGCCGTGGCCACCTGGTGTTTATACCGTTCTTCATTCATCCTCAAATTCTCTTCGGCCTGCTCGATCGCCTTCTCCGCTACGCTGATATTTTTTTCAGCGACCAGCATAATCTGATAATCGTTCTTCACTTCCAGGGTGATTCCTTCGATCAATTGAACCTTTGTATCCTCAGCCTGGGTCACCTTCACCTTGCTCTCTCCCACCTTGTAGGCCGTCTTCCCCCAATCTCCAAGAGTGAAGGTGGCTAAACCCTGAATCGTCCACCTTTCGCTTCGAAGATCGCCCAGGAGCGAGGGCTCTTCGGAAAATCGAAGATAGTTGCCCGAGAGGCTGATGGTCGGAAAGAATCCGCTCTTCGCAATTTTAACCGCCTCCCTGGCCTGTTCGATCGATAAACTTACAGCCTTTATCTCCGGCCTCTTCTCTAACGCCTCTTTCAGGGAGTCTTCAAAACGGAGAGAAAAGGGGCTGTAACTGAGGATGTCGATGACCTGCAGGGGGGTATCAATCTCTTTGCGGAGCAATGAATTAAAGGAAGACTTGGCCAAAACCACATCATTTTCTGATCTGACCAGTCCCTGTTTTGCATTGGCGAGTCTCACCTCTGCCTGAAGGACATCGTTCTTAGCGACGATCCCCACCTCAAAGAAGGCTCTGGTCACCTCTAACTGGGCTGAGAATTGTTTGACCGTCTGTCGGGCCACATCAAGAAATTTCTCCGTCCTTAAAATATTGAAGTATCCCTCTCTCACCTGGAGGACGATGTCCCTTTTGACCGTCTCCACACCCGTTTTGGAGATATCCACTCCTAATTTCTCCAGACGATAGTTGGACAGGATTGAGCCTCCTGTAAAAAGGGGCTGGTTGATCGTGGTGCTAAAGGTGGAAACATTCTTGCTTGTCCCAGCAATTCCCCCTCCGAAGACCCCTACGACTGTTGGTGCGTTATATCGTGTTTGGGTATACTGTCCGGTCCATTTCGCAAAGAAATCGGTCATGGCGGCCCTTCTTCTGAATTCGGAACCCACCACCCCCTCCGCCGAAGAATGAAGCTTCAAATTACGATCTAAAGCGATCCTGATGCTCTCCTCAAGGGTCAGTGGCTTCTGAGATTCCTGGGCCCAGGCCGCTCCTGCAGAGAGGAGAATCCCCAAAATCAATCCAATAAACCATCTCGTTCTCATCGATCTATTTCCTCCTTTCCATCTTTTCGGTTCCATTTAAAAAGATCTCCAGAATGGTCTCCACCTTAGAAATGAGCGGATAGGATTCCGGGCTGATCAGCCATTCGAAGATAAAGGAATGGACGATCCCTTCGAAGGCATGAGCCAAATCCAGGGGGTTCATAGGTTTTAACTCACCCGCCTTCATCCCCTGCTTTAAAACCTGAGCAAGGAGATGGATATAGTCCACCATCTTATCATGGATCTTTTTTCCGCAATCGTCCTTTATCGACCACTCGAAACGGCTTCCCTCCGAGGTGTAGATCCTGAAAAAATCCCTGTTCCGTTCAATGAATTCCAGTTCGAGGATCAAAACTTTTTTGATCCTTTCGATGGCGGAAGCCTTCCGGGAGAGTTCGGCTTTGACCAGATGATTGATTTCTTCCGTCTTCTCATCGATGAGGGTGAAATAGAGGTCCTCTTTCGATTTGAAGTATTTGTAAAGGGTCCCCGTCCCAAACTCCGCCGCCCGGGCGATTTCGCTCATGGTGGTCTGGAAAAACCCCTTGGCGGCAAAGACCTTTTCCGCCGCTCGAAGGATCTCTCCGCGATGGGCCAGGTGTTCCCTCTCCTTCCTGCTGATCTTTTCCATGTCTCCTCTATCGATGATAAAAATTATAATTCATTTTATGAACCGTTATTCACTTTTAAGCCAAAAAAAAGAATTTGTCAACTACTATCATCCTTAAATCCTGACTTGGGAATCCAGACCTTTCCTCGATCGATGATGTGGATGACCTGCCATCCTCTTTTGGCCATCTCTGCGGCCACCCACCGTCGATGACATTTCCATGGAAACCGTTCAGAGCAGAAGAAGGCGGCCCTTTTTTCCTTTCCTATCTTCTCCAATTTTTCTAATCCTCTCTGGAAGGATTCGGTCGCCATATAAGCGACATAACCCCCTTTTCGAAACCCTCCTAACTCTTTTCCCAGGTGGGCATACTGGATCCCTTGAGATTCAAGGTTTCTTTCTAAGAACTCTCTTTTAAATTGTGGGAACCGGCTGGCGGGAAAGCTCCGGACATCCACACCGGCTCTGATTTCGTGTTCTTCGAAGAGAGCTAAAAAGTCGGCGAAGGATCGGGAGCTGGTCCCTAATGTATAGATGACGTCATCGAATTCAGGATTGAGAGTTGAGGGAAACAATCTTGCCACTTACCTCCAAAATATGGACGATGATCCCCTTCAGGGACTCGATGAGCCCCAGATAGAGGGGAGAAGATTTGGGCATACAGACCCCCTGGATTAATCTCTCCTCATGTTCTTCCGAATACCCGTTGGCAATCTTTAATATGGATCTCACCTGCTCGCCGATGTGTTGGGCAAGCAGTTTATTTTGGGTACGGATCAGATCCGGAAGGTTCTCCAAAAGGTCCATCGCTTCTTGGAAAATGTCATTCACCTCCTTCACGGCGCGATCACTAAACAGGATGTGGTCTTTCACCATGGACCTCAGCCGGCTCACCATCCCCTCCATGTGGTAAACCATCCGGTCAAAACTGGAGGCCATGGAGAGGTAGGGCTTTGCCCATTCCTTTCCCTTCTCGCCAGGTGAACTCTTCTCGATCACAAATTTGGCCAGCTCCGCAGAATCTCTTCGAATCTCCTCCTTCATCTCATCCGCTTCCTTGATCGACTTCTCGGTGAGCGTCCGAAAACCCTCGAAGATGAGTTCCAGCATCTTGATCTCACTCCGACAGACCTGAATGAGCCTCTCCTCTACATCCTTTTCCATCTCTCTCCTCCCTTGATCAGGGTGATGATGACCTGAGCTTTCCCTCTCTCCTCGGCCCCCTCATCTTAAACTCAAACCCCAATTGAGCGATTCTTCATTATTAATTACATCAAAGATACTGGATTCCTGCTGGAGTTTATCCCGTATTCTGTTACGGGGCAGGAATGACGACTACCGCCCAATGAATGAAAATGTCATTCCCGTGAAAACGGGAATCCAGAAGGGTTTATCTTTAAATATAGTATTAAGAATAGCTGAATTTAGATCAAAATAATTTCATCTGCCCCTTTGATTCTGCCTCTTCCCTCTTCTCGGGAA
>DYHU01000651.1 GCA_020724025.1 Syntrophorhabdus sp.
TCTGGATGTCACGGGTTACTTTACCGTGGGCCTGCAGGGCCTGTTCCAGCAGTCTGTCTATCTGGTTCAGCAATTCAACTTTCTCCTTTTTGGAGAGGGCACCTGGTTTCGAGGCAACTCTGTTTAAAAAGTATTGGAGGGAATAATCGTCTGCAAGGGCAAATGAGATTAAGCCAAAGACGATCAGAAATCCTGCTGAAATGATCTTACGGAAACCTCTAATAATTCCAAATTTGTCACTCCCGCCCCGTATCCCGTGGTCGGGTCTAATCGACAAGTGCGGGGGTAAACTCCGGCGGGAGTCCAGTAATTTCAAAATCTTATGGATTCCTGCTTTCGCAGGAATGACATTTTTAGAGATAGTCTTACGATATTTCATTTTTTTCTCCCACTCCACTCCAGGACTTACGGAAAGATGACCTCGACGGCGGGCGGCTCGCTGTTCAACTGCCCTAAGATGACCCTCTCGACTTTGACATCCTTCTTCTCAAAGATACCTCGGGCTATCTTCATTGCCTTGTTTAATCCATCCGGGATATCCACCTTATTGAGAAAGGCAACCCGTCTTGCAGAAGCGGGGGCTCCTTTAAAGAGACCTTCGGGATGGGTCACCAGGAGGGCCATCCCTTTCTCCGTTATTTTCTCACCTTCAGGAATTCCTGTCAATTTTGAAATCCGGTTTGCCTGAAAGACATTCTTATCATCCAGATCCTTCCCCACGCCATCCAGGCCCAGAATAGCCACCACCAGTGTCGTGCTTGATGGTATAACAGGCTCTCCCTCCCTCGGGGCTTTCACAGGACGACCAGCCGCTCCATCGGCCTCTATGATCAAAACATCCATATCATATGAATTCCAGAGGCTATCTGCAAGTTCTGGCGAAATCCCTCTCAACTTCCCTCCCCCAACTTCTTCTTTTGCAAGGGCGATATGTCCGTATTCATCGAGATAGCGGTGCACAAATTCCCTGATCCTCTCCTCATCTCCAGATACAAAAAGATGAGGGGTTTCATCCTCAGAAGGTTCCAATATCTTCGTCGTCGTGGTGGTGATCACTTTTTTCCCTTCAAGGGACAACTCTCTGGCGAGTCGGAACATCAAGGTTGTCTTTCCGCCGGCTCCGGTCAGACTGATCATCTCCCTTGTCTTGAGCCCCAACGACTCTGATAAAGGCCCCTTCTTGTTTACTTTTTGTTTATCGTTCATTGTTTATTGTTAGAACATAAGGGTTTCGTCAAACGGTCAGGGTAA
>DYHU01000157.1 GCA_020724025.1 Syntrophorhabdus sp.
ACCATTGACCATTTGTGGTTGTAATATACACCGTTTTTAAGTTTTTTGGAAGAGAGAATTTCAGGAAGTACTCAGCGATACGAAAAGTTGATGCATCGATCCAAATCCTCATTCCAGAGAGAGACTTGTCTACCCGTTCCCTAAGATATTGAATCAAAACGACAGAGCTACTCAAGGTCTGACATTAAATCGTCCATATTCTTGGAAGTGGGCGTCGAAGGTAAAAGCGTTACTGATGTTTAATCTTTCCATGAGGGCAAAGCTGGTGAAGTCGGTGAAACTGAAATCATGATCCTCAAACTTTTTGAAGAGGCGCCAGGCTTCTTCGATGATTTCAAGTGTGATATGCTCGAGACGGATAAATTGACTCTTTCGAAGGGATTCTCCAAATTGGACAGCTATCGTATGTCCGGCACGGAGGTTGATGATTTCGGTTAGAAGGCTCACCGGTTGCCAGATTTATTGGCAATTCGGTGCAGCCGATTGTTGGACAATCTTATTTTTTGAAAAGGTCGCTGTGTGTGCCGGTCCGTTCAAGCCGAAGCGAGTGGTCCTCTGCAGTGTAAATCAAAATCCAGTCGGCTTCAATGTGGCAGTCGCGCGATGACTGCCACGGTCCCATGAGTGGATGGTCTCTGTAATTCGCTGGAAGCGGGATGCCCTCGGCCAGAAGCTTGACAACTTCCTGTAGCTTGTGCAGGTCCTTCCCTCGTTTCCGCATGCGCTTGACATCCCGGGAAAACTGCCTGGTCTGAGAGACCTTCTTCATTTCTCCCAATTTTTGAACATTGACTCTAAAGACTCGAATTCCTGAATGTCTTCGCCGAGACGGCTCTTCTCCAAGGTGGACGCCGTAAGCTCGTTTGGAATCTCGATCGGGAAAGGCAACCCGCCACGGAGAGATATTTGCCTGTAGAAGATACGGATGGCCTCCGTTGGGGTTAGGCCGAGTTTCCGAAGGACCCCTTCTGCTTTTTGCTTTGTTTTCGGTTCAATGCGCGCATGAACGATTGCAGTTTTCATAACTCTATTGTGTCACACCCGCAACACATATGCAAGGTGTTTTGGTTATTTCTTTTTTACTTTTTTGTTCAACTTATTTTTTAAACTGCCAAAGGCTCTCTTCTGCTCAAAAAGGGTTGAATATCGCGATGGTTCTCAAGGGCGAGAAAGGTTGAGGTATCCACAAATATCAATTGGAAGACCGTCCATAGAGATAATGATCGTGATTTTCAGCAAGATCTTTTGGCCCATCAAAAGACCCCCGCATCTTATATAAGGGATCCTTTTGATAATTTTTACGAGCCTCCGCTGGAAGATGAAGCCGAAAATCAGTAATTAACTTTCGGATGAAACCAGTCACCGTTGTCCCGGCGGAACCGGCTTGCTTTCGAAGCAGTTCGTATTGATCGGTGGATAATTCTATCGTGAGTCTTTTCGTTGACATAACCTTCTCCTTAATACATACATACATACATACATACATACATTTTAGTTTCCCTTTCCTGGTTTGTCAATAAATGACATAAATGATGAAGTGGTAAAAGGCGAAAAAGGCTATTGATCGTCATTCCGGCGAAAGTCCCGCTTTCAGCGGGATAATTTCAGATAATTATGAAAACACTGGACACCGGTTTTCACCGGTGAGACGACTTTTTACGAAACCATCAATAAACAATTAATCTCGCATGAAAATAGACAATTGGTTTGGTGTTTATTATACTTCTTTATAAAACCGTGAAGATCCTCCTAATTCAGCCCCCGATCCAAGATTTCTACCGGACATCCATACGGACGCAGCCAATGGGTTTGGCTTATCTTGCCGCTTCTTTGAAAACCGATGGCCATGAGGTTGAGATCCTCGATTGTCAAACTGAAAAGAAAAAATCCATACCCATCCCTTCTGAACTTTCTTACCTCAAGGATTTTTATCCTTTTCTTGATCGAAGTCCCTTCAAACTCTATACGGGTTTTTACCATTTCGGAATGGGATGGGAAAATATACGGAAGGAGATTGAGAAGTCCAAAGCCGATGTTTTTGGAATCTCCTCTCCCTTCACTCCCTATCATGGAGAAGCGATAGAGATTGCCAGGATCATCAAGAAGTGGGATGAGAACAAGATTGTGGTGATGGGAAGCTCCCATGTCAGTTGCGATCCGGAAGGGGTGCTGGAAAGTCCTTTTGTGGATTATGTCATCCTGGGGGAAGGGGAGTATCGTCTATCCTTTCTTATAGATTGTTTAGAGAATGGAAAACAGGATGAGATTGATCTGATAGATGGAATCGGATACAGGCGAAATGGAGAGATTTGTGTTAACCGCCTCCGGAGTTTTATCCCTTTACTTGACTCCCTTCCTCATCCTGCGAGGGATCTCCTCGACCTAAATCGATATCGGATCAATAAGAAGAGATCAACGATGATCATCACGAGCAGAGGTTGTCCCCATGGATGTGCCTACTGTTCAACCCATCTGGTCATGGGGGACTCCTTGAGGGCGCGCACTCCAGAGGATATTCTTCGGGAGATGATGGAGTGTCGGGAAAGGTATGGGATCAGGGCCTTCGATATTGAAGACGATAATTTCACTTTTGATCAAGAACGGGCAAAGCGGTTGATGAGATTGATCATCGAAACATTCGGAGAGGGTAGAGTTGAACTTTCTGCCATGAACGGTATCTCCTTTGCCTCCCTGGATAGAGAACTTCTGAATTTGATGAAAAAGGCAGGTTTCCATACGCTCAACCTCTCCCTTGTCAGCACTGACCTAACAACGAAAAAGAGGATGAGAAGACCTGAGCCAATCATTGATTTTGATAATCTTCTAAAAGAGGCGGAAAGGGTTGGCCTTCATGTGATCGCCTATGCGATCCTTGGAATGCCTGACCAGTCCATCGAGGAGATGGTGGATACTTTGATCTATGTTATGGGGAAGAGGGTTTTAATCGGGCCCAGCGTCTATTACCCAACTCCAGGGACCTCCCTTTTTGAGAAGTGTAAGAGGGATGGGATTCTGCCTCCCCACTGCACCCAATGGCGCTCGAGTGCTCTTCCCATCGAGACAGAGGAATTTGACCGCCTTGATATTGCCACCCTTCTCCGGTTGGCAAGGGCGATCAATTTTATCAAAGGGAAGATAGACCAGGGAGAGTTGGAAGAGGGAACAACCTGGAGAGAATTATTTCAGGATCTAAAAGATAAAGTGAAGGCTGAGGTTGAGGATGGTGTTACTCCGTGGGCAGATCTACTCTTGATGCTTTTGAAGGAAAGGTCTTTTTGTAGCCTGAGAAAGATTCCTGAGAGGGGATTTTCAGTGGTAAAAGAGAAGACTTCGGAGAAGGTTTTAGACTATTTTTTGAAGAGCGCCTGGAAAGAACCAATCCTAAGGAGTCGGAAGCATCTCCAATTCCGTGATGACAGAAATGAACTCCGAAGGGGCAGGCGGACCAGACTCCGAAATCTTTAGGATTGCGGATCATTAGAAGTTTAAGGGAAACTTTCGTCGTCAATGAAAATAAGGTTTTTATTGGTCTTGGAGCGTCTGGAGCCAGTCCTTAAGCGGGGCCGCCCTAAATCTTTCTCCGCTGGCCCGCCTGCCCCTTCGGATTTGGCATTCCCATGGATTTCTATCACATGGAAAAAGATGTATGCTAAGGAGTCATATTGATTGAAAAGAGAGATTGGGTGTTATAGGATGAGTCGAAAAGGAGAATCATGAGATGAAGGCAATGGTGCTTAGAGAGACCTCGCCGATCGAAAAGGGACCTTTAAGAATGGAAAATCTGCCCGATCCTGTTCCTGGTGCCGGGGAAATTTTAGTCAAGGTCTCTGTCTGCGGGGTTTGTCACACGGAACTGGATGAGATTGAAGGAAGGCTCCAGCCGAAACTTCCCATTATCTTAGGCCATCAGGTTATTGGAAGAGTGGTCGGTTTGGGTTCAGGGGCAAAACGATTTAGATTGGGAGATCGAGTGGGGATTGCGTGGATCTATTCCACCTGTGGAAAATGCCATTTCTGCAAAGATGGAAACGAAAATCTCTGTTCAGAATTTAAAGGCACAGGCTGTCATGCCAACGGAGGCTATGCCCAATATACGGTGGTTCGGGAGAACTATGCCTATTTGATTCCTAAAAGATTTTCTGACTCTCAGGCCGCTCCGCTTCTCTGTGCCGGTGCCATCGGCTATCGGGATTTGATGCTCTCGGGTATTAAAAAGGGTCAGGCCTTAGGGCTGTTTGGATTTGGAGCATCAGCCCACATCGTCATTCAAATAGCAAAATATTGGGGGTGTGAGGTTTTTGTTTTTACAAGAGGTGAGGAACATCGAGAATTGGCAAAAAAATTAGGAGCTTCTTGGGTGGGGGGACCGGAAGATCAACCCCCCAAGAAAATCAATTGTGCCATTGACTTTACTCCGGTTGGGGAAACGGTGGTGAACGCCTTAAAGGTTCTGGAAAAAGGGGGAAGGCTGGTAGTGGCAGTGATTCGGAAAAAGAATCCCATTCCACCTCTTGACTATGCCCAGCACCTCTGGGATGAAAAGGAGATAAAGAGCGTGGCCAACATCACACGGAAGGACGCTGAGGATTTTCTCTCTCTGGCCACTGAGATCCCCATTTTTCCGGAAGTTCAAGAATTTAAATTGGAAGAGGCGAATCAAGCCCTCATTCTTTTAAAACAGGGGAAAATCCAAGGCTCCGGAGTGTTAAGGATACCTGATTAAATTTTTAAGGAAAGGAATCCATCATGACATCTATCTATCTCATCCGTCACGGACAGACGGCGTGGAATAAAGAGGAGATCTTTCGAGGAAGAACCGATATCCCGCTTGACGAGACAGGTCTGAAACAGGCCGAACTGGCAGGGGAATATTTCAAGGGAATGGCGATCCAGGGTATCTATTCAAGCCCTCTTTCACGAGCCTGGCAGACAGCAGAACAGATTGCCCGGTTTCATCATTTGAGGGTTCAACCCTTGGAGGAACTCATCGACATGAGTTTCGGAAACTGGGAAGGGCATGCCCATCTGGAAATACAGAGGGTCGATCCTGAAACCTATCGGCAATGGAGGGATGAACCGCATTTAGCCAGGCTTCCAGGAGGGGAGAGTCTGGAGGATGTTAAGAAGAGGGCTATGGGTGCGCTGGAGGAGGTAATCCGACTTCATCCGGAAAAGACCCTTGTTCTTGTCTCCCACCGTGTCGTCAACAAAGTGCTTATCTGTGGAATTTTGGGGATAGATAATTCACATTTCTGGCAGATTACACAGGATACGACTGCAATCAACTTGATTCAATATAAAAGAGGGAGATATGTTCTTTCGTTCATGAATGAGACGTGTCATCTGAAAGCTTTGAAAGAAGAGAAGATAAAAGCGGACTTTTGATCGATCAAGATGATTCAGATTTTAAGAATTCTTCGACCCTTGACTTAATCTCCTCCCTCACCCTTCGAAAGACCACCATCCTTTCTTCAATCGTTCCAATGGCGGCGGCGGGGTCTTCAAAGGACCAAGCGATCCGTTTCCCCTGGCCGGGAAAATTTGGACAGGCCATGGCCGCATGGTCGCAGAGGGTGACTATATAATCAAACTCTTCATTCAGGAATTCATCCGTAGATTTTGATGTTTGCCCGGAGATATCGACCCCGATCTCTTCCATGGCACGAATGGCCAGAGGGTGGACATAGGATGGGAAGATCCCTCCGCTCCGTGCTTTCCAATCGCCTTGACCGAGAAACCTCATCAACCCCTCTGCCATCTGACTCCGTGCCGAATTGCCGGTACAAAGAAAAAGAACTTTTTTAGTCTCTGGCATTATTTTCCCTTCTTCGCAGGAGCTTTAGGTTGATAAATGGCTTCGATGGTGCTCTTCATCCCTCCCCGGACATTGAATTCGCCGGTGACCACAGCACGGACCGGTTTGGAAGCGCTCACAAAGTCCCTGAGGATTCGATTCACAGCATTTTCATAGAAGATTCCCAGGTTTCGATAAGCCAAAATATACATCTTCAGGGATTTTAGTTCCACACACCATTGGTCAGGGAGGTAGCGGATGGTTATCGTGCCGAAGTCAGGCAGCCCGGACCGGGGGCAGATCGAGGTAAATTCCGGAATGGTGATGGTGATCTCATAATTCTTATATTGATTTTCGAAACATTCGATCTTGGGAAGGGAAGCATCAATCCCTGCCCGGGCATGTTGTTTCGTGTATTTCCTCATAGCGGCCTCTCTGTTAAGCCATCTTAATTCAAAATGTTTGAATAATCAATATTCAAAAATAAGTGCATTTGATTAAACTGTGGGTTATAAAAAATCATCTCTACCATTTAATAACATTAATGAAAAGGGAGGAATCAATGCCTTCGGAAAAGATGGGAAGAAGAAAATTCATGAAGAACCTGTCTTCGGCTTTTTTGGGGGTGGCGTCAAGTCATCTTTTAGGAAGCCTTCCATCTGCCCATGCAGAAAAGAAACCAGCCCTTGAATATCGAACCCTTGGCAAGACCGGATTGAAGGTGACGTCTGTGAGTATGGGGGTAATGAACTGTAGCGATCCGGCTGTGCTTCATCGGGCATTTGATCTCGGCATCAATTTTTATGACACGGCAGACTGCTATATGGGAGGAAGAAATGAAGAGATGGTCGGAAAGGCCTTTGAAGGGAAGAGAACAAAGGTTTTCATCCAGACGAAGGTCCATCCGAATAGCGAAAAGAAGATGAGGGTTTCTGTGGAGACGAGCCTCCGCAGGCTTCGGACGGATTACATCGATGTCCTCCTTTGGCATGACCACCATACTCCCGAAGAAGTTTCGGACCGCGGTCTCTCCGAATTCATGGAGAAGATGAAGAAAGAGGGGAAAGCCCAATTTACAGGAATCTCTACCCACACCCGAATGGCGGCACTTTTAAGAGAAACGGTGAAGTCAAACCTCCATGATGTGGCTCTGGTCTCTTACAATTTCACGCATTCAAAGGATTTGAAAGAGGCAATCGCTCTGGCCGCCAGGTCAGGGATTGGGGTTGTGGCGATGAAGACACAGGCAGGGGGATATAAAAAAGAGAAGATGGGAGGCCTCAATCCGCACCAGGCCGCACTGAAATATGTGTTGAGGGATCCGAATGTTTCCACAACCGTTCCAGGAGTGACCACGATCGAACAGATTGAGGAATGCGCTGCCGTGATGGGAACTTCTCTGACCCAGGGGAATCTGAATGAGTTGAAGGAGTATCGTGCCTTCCTTCAGGGAAAGGTGTGCACGATGTGCGGGGACTGCGTCGGGGAATGCCCTTATGGGGTTTCCCATCAGGAGCTGTTAAGGGTCGTCATGTATCACGATGGTTATGAAAAGGATCGACTCATCCAGGAGGCTTTAGAGGAAGGAGCGTTAGCACAAAATATTCAATTCTGTTCTGATTGCTCATCCTGTTCGGTGGTTTGCAGGAGAGGGCTTGATGTGAAAGCCCAGATGAGGCTGGTGCAGGCGTTAATCGCTCGGAGTTAGTAGGGGCGATTCATAAATCGCCCCTACTAAATATGGATAAAAACGGCCAATAACATGAAAACGACCGTCTTTTTTCTTACTTTGCTCCTATTGACATGGAACAGCCGATCTGAAGGAGCGACTCCTCTCCAGTCTCTCATTCCGAAAAAAGATCTACCCGAAGGATGGATCTTGATCGATGGACCTCAGGTCTACACGAAGAAGACCCTCTTTGAACGGATCAACGGCCAGGCAGAGCTCTTTTTCAAATATGGTTTTCAGAAGTCTGTTTTCGCCCTTTATCAGAACCAGAAGGATAAAGAGAATCAAATAGAACTGGACATTTACGACATGGGAAGTGTGCTTCACGCCTTTGGAATATTCTCAAGGTTTAGAAATGGCGATCGTGAAGGCGGGGTTGGGCTGGAATCATATGTTGAGAACCGGTCAGGTTTTTTCTATCAAGGGAAATACTTTGTAATGCTCTTTGGCACAGAATCGAATCCGGACCTTTTGAGATATTGGTCTCTGCTCATTGCCAAAAACATCGCCGATCACTCGCCTCCACCCAGGGAGATAGGATTTTTCCCAAAAGAAGGCCTCAAGCCGGGTTCTATTCAGTATTTCCCGGAGGGGCTATTGGGGCGCAAATTTTTAGGCAGAGGTTTCCAGGGGACATATATGGAAAAGCTTCATGTTGAAGCTGCGGGTCAAGGAAAGGCAGAGGTTGTGGAGGGGGATGAAGTTAAGGCGAAGGATAGGGCTAAAGAGTCTAAACTCTTTATAGCTGTTTTTAAGAATTCTCAGGAAGCGATCAATGCTTTAAAACATTACAGGGACGACCTTGCCAAGAAAGGAAAAGTTTATCAATTCAAATCAGACACTTTGAGGGGAGAGGATGATTATCAGGGAAAGGTCCTTGCGGTTCAAAGGAGATTCTATCTTCTTGGAGCAATCGGCTTCAATGAAAAAGAGGCCAAAATTCGTATGGCCGAATTCATGAAGAACATTAAATAATTACTAATGCGTCCAT
>DYHU01000652.1 GCA_020724025.1 Syntrophorhabdus sp.
CTGTTCAATCTATAAACCTTTGCCGTATTGCCTGTTGCCATGGCAATGGCCTCCTCTGCTCTCACACCACAAAGGGAGGCAAGAAAGTTGATGACCCTGAGAATTCCAAGAGGAATCACACCGGTCCCGGAAGGAGCATCGTTGCCGATGATGATCCGGGGATAAGCCTTCACCTCTTTTACAATCTTCATCACCTCAACGATCATCTTCGAATTTCCACAGTGGACGATCTCCAGAGTGAGGCCAGTATCCCGAATCAATTTTCCAGCCTCTGAAAACGAGACCGCAGTAGGACCCCCATTGATATGAGAGACGATATCCGGATCGGTTGCGATCACATCGTCAGCAGGAACGGTCGTGCTTCCGGGAATGGAAGTTCCTCCTGTATGCATCATCACCACCATCCCATATTTCTTCGCCCATTTGACCATGGGGGCCGCTTCCTTCGGGCTCTTCACCCCTCCCAGACCGATCTCTGCCACCACCCGGACACCCTCTCTTGCCAGTTCCTTGAAATCCTTCTCCTGAAGGCCTGGCTCAAGGATGATGCTCCCGCCCAGCACCTTCACGCCCGAGGGTCTGGCGCTGGCAAAAGATTTGGCGGCCAGGATGGCCAGAGCCTTTGTCCCGGCCACATCCTTCGGCCTTCCCGGAAGGTGAACCTCTCCCGCCGAGATGGCGGTGGTCACGCCTCCATGGAGGGACGATTCGATGAAGTCAAGCATCTTCTGCCTCGGTGTGAAATCCCCAAGGACAGGATGGCAGTGGGAGTCGATCAACCCAGGGGTCACCGTCATCTTTCCTGCATCGATCACCTGCTCGATCCCTCCAAGATCGAGATCCTTCTCCTTGCCGATGGCCTGGATCAATCCTCCTTCTATCAAAATAGCATCCGCTTCCAATACGGGATGAAAGATATCTCCTGAAATCATCGTCCCAATATTTTTAATCATCAGTTTTGGCATCTACACCTCCTTTTCGATCAATCATGTCATTCCCGTGTAAACGGGAATCCAGTTTAAAATGGATTCCTGCTTTCGCAGGAATGACAAGCTTGTCGAGATATATCACTATACGGTTTTCAAAGCGCTAAATTGATACGGGTAAAGATAATTTTTGTGACCATTGGTCATTGGATATTGACCATTGATCATTGGGCATTGGTCTTTCTTCGTACCGCTTCAAGCACTCGTTCTAAGTTCGCCGGCAGATGATAAATCCTCTCTCCGATGGCATCTGCGATGGC
>DYHU01000653.1 GCA_020724025.1 Syntrophorhabdus sp.
TGGCAATCGTGATCGTCTCTGGATCTCTCATCTCTCCCACGAGGATCACATCCGGGTCCTGCCTCAGGGCGCGCCTCAGGGCTTCAGAGAAGGAGAGGGTATCGAATCCGATCTCCCTCTGGTTGATCGCACACCTCTTGTCCTGATGGACAAATTCGATGGGATCTTCGATGGTGATGATATGACGGGACCGGTTCTCATTCAGGTGGTCGATCATGGCGGCAAGGGTGGTGGACTTTCCGCTGCCCGTGGGCCCGGTGACAAGGATGATGCCCTGGTTTCTGAAGACGAGTTCTTTAAGAACCTGGGGCAGGCCGAGTTGATCAATCGTCTTGATCTCAACCGGGATGGCCCTGAACACAGCGCCCAGGTTGCCCATCTGGAAGAAAAGATTTCCCCTGAACCGAGCCAGCCCCTCAATCTGGATGGAGAAGTCCAGTTCCCTTTCGGATTCCAGCTTCTTGATCTGAATCTCCGTAAGCATCGGAAGGAGGAGGTTTCTCATCTCGTCCCTTTTGATGGGAGGATATTCCGAAGGGAGGAGTTCTCCTTTGATCCTCATGAGGGGCGGCCGTCCCACCTTGAGATGGAGATCGGAACCTCCCTTTTCGATCAGCACGTTGAGATATTGACCGACATTCATACCTTTCTCACCCCCAGTCCAGGAGGAGCTCCGGTTGGAGCCGATGGAGTGGGTGGGGCGGATGGCCCCACTATTCCCAGTTTGGCTGCAAGCTCCTGGAGATGATTCGCTTTGGAAAGCGCTTCTTCGATAGAGACGGCCTTTAGCCTGACAAGCTCTGCAAGCGAGGTATCGAGCGTGCACATGCCAAATTTTGCGCCTGTCTCGATGGCGCTGTAAATCTGATGTGTCTTGCCCTCACGGATCAAGTTCGCAATGGCCGTGGTGACGATCATCACCTCTCTTGCCGCTACCCTTCCTTTCCCGCCTGCTCTCGGGAGAAGTTGCTGGCAGATAACCGCTTTCAAGGTGGTGCTGAGTTGAACCCTGATCTGCTGCTGTTGATGGGGAGGAAAAACATCGACCATCCGGTCAACGGTCTGCGGCGCATCCTGTGTGTGGAGGGTTCCGAAGACTAAATGTCCTGTCTCTGCCGCACTGATGGCCAGCGAGATCGTCTCGAGGTCTCTCATCTCGCCTACAAGGATCACATCCGGATCCTGCCTCAGGGCGTGCTTCAGGGCATCTAAAAAGGAATGGGTATGAGAGCCGACCTCTCTCTGC
>DYHU01000654.1 GCA_020724025.1 Syntrophorhabdus sp.
ATTTAACCCCAGGAACCTTGTCCTTCTTGATAAGACAGAGAATAGTCTATTTCATATTGAGATGGAATTTTGCCAGAGATTCCCAAAGGTTTCTATCACGCCCGTTCTTGGAGATGTGCATAACAGGGGTTTTCTTGAAAAACTATTTACCACCCACAGACCCCATGTGGTCTTTCATGCCGCTGCCTTTAAACATGTTCCCATTGTCGAATTGAATCCCTGGGAAGGTGTTTTCAATAACATCATCGGAACAAGGAACATGGTTGAGGCATCGCATCAATCTGGAGTGGAACGATTTGTCATGATTTCGACAGATAAAGCGGTTCGGCCTGTGAGCGTCATGGGTGCGACCAAAAGAGTTGCAGAGATGATCACCTCGTGCTATGCGGAACATCAGAACAGAAACCCAGATGGAGGGAAGTTTGTATCTGTCAGATTTGGAAATGTGATCGGGAGTGAGGGCAGCGTGGTTCATCTCTTTAAGAAACAGATTGAGCGGTTCGGTCCTGGAGAGGAAATCGGGGTCAGACTTGATTATTGACTTTTAGAAACGACGACAATAAATGCAGGACACTTCCCCATTTTTTCTCATGGTTCTTGTTCCGTCCTTCTAACCCCTCGGTTATGGGGTGTTACTTGACCCTTTTGTGTTTTTCCTTGATAAAGAGAGATAGTTTTGTTAAAAGGAAGGAGTTTTCTATAAGATACCGAAGGAGAAGGGTAAAATGTCAAACGTGTTGATGACTGGGGGGCGTTCTTCGTAAGAGAAAGAGGTTGCAGTGATAAAGGGGGTCGCTGCGATAAGGGCTTGGAGTGTAGCGACATAGTCTTTTAACGACATATGGCCAGGTGTTCAAGACTCTCTAACTGTTCACGCAAATGGCGGGAAATTTCCATTTCCCCTTCCAGTTCAAGAAGGTCCATGTCCTGATTTTCTGGATGTGGAACCTTGCCGGATAGGAAGAGATCGGTATCTACTCCAAGGCGGGTAGCTAACTGCCGGATGTTCTCCTCGGTCTTGACGAGACTCTGCAAGAGAATGCGCTTTTGCCGATCAAGAGCATCTTGAAGTATAGGGAGCACCTTCTCTGGTTCTGGCGTGGTGATCTCGATTTTTTCCATCATTATCCCTTTCTCATAATTATTATAATGGTTTTCCATTTTTCAGGTCAAGGGAAATAATATGGATCATAGCTCGTGGCGGATGGCGAATCTAGTTCGGAGTTCAGAGTTCGGAGTTCGGGA
>DYHU01000158.1 GCA_020724025.1 Syntrophorhabdus sp.
TTCTTCTTCTGCGGCTCTCTTTGAAATGAAGGCCAGGCCCAATCCTGCCTTCACCCCCTCCTTTAACGAAGAGGTGCTTCCCATTTCCATCGCCACATGGAATTGTTTCAGGCTTTTCCCTCTCTTCCTCAGTACTTTTTCCACCGCCATCTGAGTTCCCGAGCCCTCTTCCCGGATGATCCAGGGTTCTCTCAGGAGATCCTCCATCTCCACCCTTTTCTTTCGGCTAAGCGAGTGGTCCGGAGGGCTGACCACGATGATTTCATCCTCCGTGTATTTTTCATAATGAAGGGAATTGTGATTCAGTTTTGCGCCGGTTAAACCGAATTCAGCAATTCCTTCCAGCACATATTGAACGATCTCCCGGGTATCTGCGATCTTGAGAGAGATGGCGAAATGGGGGTGTTCTTTTTTAAAATCCCCCATCAATTTGGGCAGGAGATATTCTCCGGGGATGGTGCTTGCCCCAAGAGAGAGCTCTCCTCTGATTCCCTGAGAAAATTCACTGAGGGCATTGATCAATTCCTTGCGGGAGGTGAGAATTTTAGAAGCAAACCGGTAGAAGATTTCTCCTGCCTTTGTTAAACGGGCCTCTCTTCCGGTTCGGTCGAAAAGACGGATCGACAGCGATTTTTCCAGTGCGAGGATGTGACCGCTTACCGTGGGCTGGGTGAGTAAGAGGTCTTCCGCCGCCTTCGAAAAACTCTTTAAGCTGGCAACTCGAGAGAATGTCTCAAGATGTCGAAAATCGATGGGTAAATCTCTCTCTTCCACTTCAGACGAAATATTAAATCCTTTTAAAAATAATTGCAAGTAGAAATTATTTTCCAGTAATGGAATTCAATAGTTCCCATGATCCCGGTCGATTCGTTCCTGTTTTGGCCTGTCCACTATTAGACAACAGAACCTTAAAAAGGTTCATAAGATTTTCAATGAATGATGGTTTCGTAAAAAGTATGAAAAGGTTATTTTCTGTCATTCCTGCCCCGTATCAAGTACGGGATAAACTCCAGCAGGAATCCAGTCTTTTTAACTATTTAGAACTCCCCTGGATTCCCGTTTTCACGGGAATGACGATTTTTTACGAATTCATCATGAATGAGGGTTCAGGGAATAAAAAAAACGGCCTGGAAGGTTTTCCAGGCCGTTTTTTAACCCGATTCAACTCCTGACTTTTAGTACATATCACCCATTCCGCCCATACCGCCCATACCACCACCCGGAGGCATGGAAGGATACGAGGCCTTCTTCTCAGGTTTTTCAGCCACGAGGGCCTCCGTTGTAATCATGAGAGAGGCGACGGAAGCGGCGTTCTTGAGGGCCAGCCTCACCACCTTGGTCGGGTCGATGATCCCCGCCTTGATCATATCGGTATATTCGTCCTTTGAGGCATCGAATCCAAAGGCTCCTTTCTCATTCCTCACCTTCTCGCAGACCACCGAGCCTTCCTGGCCGGCATTATTGGCAATCTGACGGATGGGCTCTTCCAAGGCTTTTCTGACAATATCCACACCAATCTTCTTATCTCCCTCTAATTTCATCTTTTCCAGTAGAGAGAGGCAACGGAGGTATGCCACACCGCCACCAGGTACGATTCCTTCCTCTACGGCGGCCCGGGTTGCATTGAGGGCGTCTTCGACACGAGCCTTCTTCTCCTTCATTTCGGTTTCGGTGGCGGCTCCCACATTGATGACGGCCACTCCACCGATGATCTTGGCCAAACGCTCCTGGAGCTTCTCCCGATCATAATCGGAGGTTGTCTCTTCAATCTGGGCGCGTATCTGCTTCACTCTTGCCTCGATATCGTCCTTATCTCCTGCTCCATCGACGATCGTTGTATTGTCTTTATCGATAACGATCCGTTTGGCCTGGCCCAGATCGTTGAGTTTAATGTTTTCGAGTTTGATCCCCAGATCTTCAGAGATGACCTTTCCTCCGGTGAGGATGGCAATGTCTTCCAACATCGCCTTTCTCCGGTCTCCAAACCCAGGGGCTTTCACTGAGCAGCATTTGAGGGTTCCGCGAAGTTTGTTGACCACGAGCGTGGCCAGGGCTTCCCCTTCCACCTCCTCGGCAATGATCAGCAAGGGTTTTCCCATCTTGGCAATCTGCTCGAGGATCGGAAGCATATCCTTCATATTGGAGATCTTCTTTTCATTGAGAAGGATGTAGACATTTTCAAGGACCGCCTCCATCTTCTCGGGGTCGGTGACGAAATAGGGCGAGAGGTACCCGCGGTCGAACTGCATTCCTTCCACCACATCGAGGGTGGTCTCCATTCCCTTGGCCTCCTCCACCGTGATCACGCCCTCTTTACCAACTTTATTCATCGCCTCGGCAATGATGTTTCCAATGGTCTCGTCATTATTGGCGGAAATGGTTCCGACCTGGGAGATCTCTTTCGGATCCTTCGTCGGTTTGCTCAACTTCTTCAATTCCTTAACGACTTCTTCAACGGCCAGGTCAATCCCGCGCTTCACATCCATGGGATTGGCGCCTGCCACCACGACCTTGATCCCTTCACGATAAATCGCCTGGGCCAGAACCGTGGCAGTTGTCGTTCCGTCTCCCGCCGTGTCCGAGGTCTTGCTGGCGACTTCCTTGACCATCTGCGCTCCCATGTTTTCAAATTTATCTTCGAGATCAATTTCTTTTGCTACGGTAAC
This sequence comes from Syntrophorhabdus sp., assembly GCA_020724025.1. The sequence goes on from DYHU01000158.1 coordinate 2,667, forward strand.
GCCATCCTTTGTGACGGTCGGAGATCCAAAGGACTTTTCCAGAATGACATTGCGGCCCTTTGGTCCCAGAGTCACTTTAACCACATCGGCTAAGATATTCACTCCCCGCAATATGGCATTACGGGCCTCCTGATCAAATTTTAGTTCTTTTGCCATTGTCACTACCCTCCATTTCTTTCTTTAAATTGGGTTTTACGATTATTTTCCTTCGATGATTCCTAAAATGTCTTCTTCTCTCATAATGAGATGCTCTTCACCTTCGATCTTCACCTCTGTCCCTGAGTACTTGCCGAAGAGGATTCTGTCACCTGCCTTCACATCGAGAGGGATGACCTTCCCATCTTCCGTAACTTTGCCTTTTCCAACGGCGATAACTTTTCCTTCCTGAGGTTTTTCCTTTGCCGAATCGGGGATAATAATCCCACCCTTTGTTTTCTCTTCTTCCTCAAGTCTTTTAACAATCACTCTGTCCTGTAATGGCCTGATCTTCATCTCTTACTTCTCCTTTCTTGAAAATTCTGGGAATAGGTACTATTGGAATTTGAAGAGGATTTTTATATGATCAACTTTAAGCACCACCTCCTTAAAATGTCTTTAGAAATTAAAAGGTTACCAACTTTCCCCCCATGAAGGCAGGGAATATTCAGAAATCCGCTAAACATCGAATCTTACAATAATTAATCATCTGAGGGTCGATTGTCAAGGTGAATCACAAAAAATTTTCCCCCTTCCAGGCTGGATTTTTTAGGAGGTTTCAACACCAAATATTGAAAATTTCAAAATGATTCGACATAATTAGAAAAATCCCTCCATAGAAAGGGAAGAACATGAAACGCCGGTTTCTATTATCCGCCTTATTTTTCGTTATCTTTTCTCACCTCTTGTTGACTCCTTCCATGGCCGGTCCATTAAAGAGGCCCCTTTCCTTTCAGCATCTGACACAGAAGGAAGGGCTATCGAGTAACATGGTGTTTGCGATTGCCATTCAGGGAGAAGAGGTGTGGTTCGGCACCTATGAAGGTGGAGCGACCCTCTATGACAGGTCAAAAAAGGTTTATAAACATTATACCACGAAGGGCGAACCCGCCATCAAAGCGGACGATGGAGAAAGCATCCGGTGGAAGAACCACCTTGCCTATAACCATGTATCCGTCATCATTCCCGATTTGGATCGCATCTGGTTTGGCACCTACTTTTATGGATTTGGAGGAGGAGGGATATCCTGTTACTCTCCCGGGAGAAACCCCCAGTGGAAAACGTTTAATACCAATGACGGCCGGGCCAAGAAGGTCAATTCGATCGCCGTGGATGGAGAGCTCCTCTGGGTGGGTTCCGAAAAAGGTCTCTCCCTTCTTGACAAGAAGACAGAAGGATGGAAACAATTCTATTCGACTCGGGATGGCCTCTCGGGAAATTTCGTTAACTCCATTTTGGTTGAGCCCGATTTCGTTTGGATGGGGACGAGCGGCGGGATCAGCCGGTTCCAGAAAGCAAAGAGGACCTGGAAAAACTATTCGCAGAAAGAAGGATTAACAGAGACAGAGATCAAAACTCTGGTGAAGGTCGGAGGACGGATCTGGGCAGGTGGGATCGGAGGCAATCTCTTTGAGTATGACTCCGCTTCGGACCGGTGGAAAAGGCTGGAGCCCACCGATTCTTTAAAGAATGGAGGGATTCAGTCCATCGCCGTGACCAAGGAAAGGGTCATTATCTGCAGGGATAACGGAGCGAGCCTCTATGACCTGCCAAGCGGACAGTGGGAGGCTCTGACCACGGCGGATGGATTGCCGAGCAACACGGTCTTCTATGCGGCAGAGGATAAAAGTGGTATCTGGTTCGGGACAGACAAGGGAGCATCGAGACTGACATTGAATCCTTAATTGAATTTCGGAATGCGGAATTTAATATAAAATGATGAATTCGTAAAAAGTCGTCATTCCCGTGAAAACGGGAATCCAGGGAAATTCTAAATGCTTAAAAAGATTGGATTCCTGCGTGCGCAGGAATGACAGAAAATAGCCTTTTCAGACTTTTTACGCGAAAATCATAAAATAATAAAGGAGGAATCGATTCAATGGCTCATTCTCCAGGCAAGAAGATTTCACGACGACAGTTCATCAAGGGGACAGCGGCTGCGGCAACACTTCCTCTTCTTTCCAATACACTTCCGTTTTATGGAACTCTTGCCCATGCTTCAAGTGAAGCCGATCTCGTGATTGCCAAAACCGGAAGTCCTTCACAGCTCCTCAAGGCTGCCATGGATCCTCTGGGAGGAATGGGGCGATTCGTGAAGAAGGGACAGAGGGTGGTGATCAAGGCGAACATCGCCTGGGCAAGAACACCGGAACAGGCCTGCACCAACAACCCGGAACTCCTCTCCGCTTTAATCAAGATGTGTTACGAGGCCGGGGCAAAGCGGGTCGCCGTCTGGGACCATACCTGCGATAACTATCAGTTTGCCTTTGCCCGTTCTGGATTGAAAGAGGCCGGACAGAAGGCAGGGGGTGATGTCCTCTCCGGCCATGGAAGGAATGTCTACAAACAGGTTGAAATTCCAAAAGGGAAGAAACTAAAAACCGCCGAAGTGCTCAGGGATGTGCTTGAGTCGGATGTCTTCATCAATTTCCCTATTCCCAAACAGCACTTTGCGACAGAGCTTACCCTCGGAATGAAGAACTTCATTGGAATCGTTTGGGATATGGAACAATTACATAAGATTGACCTCCATCAATGCATCGCTGATATCAATACGCTCCGGAAACCGGATTTAGTCGTGATGGACGCTATCCGGATCCTCACGACCAATGGGCCAAAAGGACCCGGGAAAACAGAGGATATCGGAGAGGTCATTACTTCCACAGATATCGTAGCCGCCGATGCTTATGCCGCCGCCTTCTTCAAACACCCGAAGACCGGGAAACCTTTCAAACCTGAGGAGATCAAGTTTGTCAAGAATGCTTATGATTTAGGTCTGGGGGAAATCGATCTCTCAAAAGTTCGGGTGAAAAAGGTCAGTGCCACATGAGAAAGGCAATCCCATACTTGAGGAGGACGGTTCAGTCTCTCTCCTTCCTGTTTCTTCTCTATCTGGTCATCAAGACCGCTTTCCCAATGGAGATAAAGATTCCAGTCGATCTCTATCTTCGGCTCGATCCATTTGTCGCCATCATTTCGACCCTCACTCACAAAGGGATTATTGAGAGGATGCTCCCCGCCTTCGGGGTGCTCCTCCTTGTGATGATCTTCGGTAACTTCTTCTGCGGATGGTTCTGCCCCATGGGAGCAGTGATCGACTTCTTCGATCGCATCCTCTTCAGGGAAAAAAAACGGACCAAACCGTTTGACGATCAACCGCTCAGGCGATTCCGCTACGGTCTCTTTATCTTCTCCATCATTGCGGGGCTCATGGCTTTCCAGGTGATGTATCTTCTTGATCCGATCAGCCTGATCACGAGAACCCTGGTCATCTCCTTCTATCCTCCGGCCATCTTCATCTTCAACCATCTCCTTCCGCAGGTTCAGAGCCTTCTTCCGAAGAACCCCTTCATTGTATCCAGCATCCCCTTACCCGTCTTCAAGGTTAACCTGTTCATCTTCATCTTTTTCATCGCCATCCTGGCCCTCGGAGTAATCCGCAAGAGGTTCTGGTGCCGTTATCTCTGTCCCCTGGGGACTCTCTTTTCGTTATTCTCCCGTCTCCGGATTCTCAAACGGTCTGTGACGGATGATTGCACATACTGCCAAAAGTGTGTAAAGGAGTGCCCTGTTGGGGCCATTCCTGAAAAGGCTCCTCAGACCTACCGCCAGCAGGACTGCATCTCCTGTTTCAAATGTCTCGAATGCCCGCCCCGTGCTGTATCATTTCGATGGGGGGGGCCGGGTTGGAAGACCGAAGAGGGGGTCAGTCTCTCGAGGAGGTATGTCCTGGGATCAATCGCCTTTGGCTGCGTTTCTGCACTGATGATCAAGACCAATCCGCTTCAGACGGAGAGCGGGTTGAAAAATAATCGGTTGGTTCGTCCCCCTGGAGCCTTGCCGGAGGAAGAATTTGTCGCCGTTTGCACAGGTTGCGGGGAGTGCCTGAAGGTCTGTCCTAACAACGCCCTTCAATCGACATTTTTAGAAGCGGGTTTGGCAGGGCTCTTTACGCCCAGGCTGGTTTCCCGGATCGGATATTGTGAAGAGTTCTGCAATTTTTGTGGAAAGGTATGCCCGACCGAAGCCATTCGGCCTCTCTCCATCGAAGAGAAACGTCTCATCCAGATCGGCGTGGCCCATATCGACAAAACCCGATGCATTGCCTATGACAAGGATAAAATCTGCCTTGTCTGTAATGAGCAATGTTCCTATCATGCCATTGTGGGCGATGAAAAGAAACGACCCATTGTGAAAGAGGAAAAGTGCACGGGATGCGGCATCTGCGAGAACAAATGCCCGGTCGATGGAGAATCAGCCATCATTGTTTATGCCTCAGGCGTGCAGAAGAAGTTAAAGCCCGAAAACTCCAACTCCAACAACAACAACAAATCCAGTTAAGTGTTAAATCTCCAACGCCCTAACCCTTTCCAACCACTAAAAATATTGACATATTCTACAGTTATGATAATTTGGGAATTAAAACAAACATCTTATGCCGACCGATATAGAATTTAGTCCACATTCTTTGTTGAAAATTAAGATATTGATATCTCATGGTATGGGTGTGTCAAAAGAAATTGTTGAAAATGTTGTTAGAACACCTGATAGAATAGAAAAAGGTTACAAAGAAAGACTAATTGCTCAAAAAGGTTTTGATGACACTCATGTTCTCAGAGTTATTTACGAAACATTGCTCGACAAGATTTATGTTGTAACGCTTTATCCGGGGAGGAGGTCCCGATATGAGAAAGATTAAATATAGTAAAGATGTAGATGCACTTCTCATTGAACTTTCAGATAAAAAGATAGATTATGCAGAAGAAGAAGGGCAGATGATTATCCATTTTTCTAAAGATGGAGAGCCGGTTCTTCTTGAAATACTCGATGCAAAAGACTTCATACTCAATTCTCTTTCCAGTCTTGTAAAAGAAAAAGAAGTAGCAATACCTTAAGAGCAAAAGAAGCAGTACTTTTTAAAACTGCCTGCAACGGACTGCTAACAGAGTGCTTAAGGTTAGCACCCCCAAGGCTTTTCCCTTCTCAAGCACTCGAACCGTTAAATGGGGGAGGGACTGACACCACATAAAAAATTACCATGATAATCTTGTTGAAGTAGATATGAAGAGATGCCCGTGGCGGACGACAAATGAAACCTATCTCAGGTACCACGATGAGGAATGGGGTACTCCGGTTCATGATGAGAACAGGCATTTTGAGTTCTTAGTGCTTGAATCCGCCCAGGCCGGCTTAAGCTGGTCTACCATCCTCATGAAAAGAGAAAATTATAGAAAGGCCTATGATCATTTCGATCCTGCTAAGGTTTCAAAGTACAATGATCAAAAAATAAGGAAATTATTATCCAATGCCGGAATCGTAAGAAATCGGAGAAAAATTGAGGCTTCAATCAATAACGCCAAATGTTTTCTTGCCATTCAAAAAGAATTCGGCAGCTTCGATCGATATATTTGGGGCTTTGTGAATGACAAACCCATCATCAACCGCCGGGGAAAAATCTCTGAAATACCCGCCAGGACTTCACTGTCAGATCAAATCAGTAAGGATTTGATTCATAGAGGCTTCCGATTTGTAGGATCGACGATCATTTATGCCCATCTTCAAGCCATTGGCATTGTAAATGACCATATCGTCACCTGTTTCAGATATAAGGAGCTTTGCTCCC
>DYHU01000655.1 GCA_020724025.1 Syntrophorhabdus sp.
CTTTTTTAAGGATGAGGACCTTTGTTTTTTTTGCGGCATAGGCTGAACCGGAGCGGGGTTGATTATCAAAGAGGGCCATCTCACCGAAGAAGTTCCCCTTCTCTATCATCGCAATCGTCTTCTCTTCCTCGCCGGGCTTATCCAGAGATCTCTTGATGGCGATCTCACCCTCCTTCACGATATAGACCGAGTCCCCTGCGTCCCCTTCCCGAAAGATGATCTCATCTTCTTGGAACTCTCTTTCGGTGATGACCTTCGATAATTCGATCAGCAATTCATCCGAATAATCTTTAAAGATCTCGAAATCTCGCAGGTTCTCCATACGGCCTCTAAGGTGTCATTCCCGTGCAAGCGGGAACCCAGAATAAAAATAGAAATGCCCGGATTCCTTCTTTCGAAGGAATGACTTGCAATAGCAAATTCCTGACCAAGGTTTCTTTTCGTATCATGAGGATGTCACTTCACATAAAATCGCGGTGATATTGTCAAACCCTCCCCGGGATTTGGCCCGCTCGATCAACCTTTCCACTTTTTGAGGGAGCGTCAGGGAAATGGAAAGGACCTCTTGAATCGAAGCCTCATCGACCAGATCGGTTAAGCCATCCGAACAGAGGAGGAAGAGGTCCCCCGGAAGGCTCTTCCCTCTGACGAGATCAACCGCCAGCGTCTCCTCTGTGCCGACCGCCCTGAGAATCACATTCTTCAAGGAATGGACTCTGGCTTCTTCCGGAGTGATCAGACCTTGATCGATCTGATTCTGGATCAGGGAGTGATCGCGGGTAAGTTGCCTCAACCGTTCCTGCCTGAGCAGGTAGGTGCGGCTGTCGCCCACATGGCCGAGGACGAAATTTTGATTGTAAAAAGCAATCAGCTCCGCCGTGCATCCCATGCCTTGATGTTGGGGATTTTGCACGGCATGGTTGAGGATCCTTTCATTGGAGAGCCGGAAGGTCTCCTGGACCTCTTCGAGAACCTCCTGCTCCGAATAGCTTTCTCCCCGGGAAAAGACCTCCAGAGCGGTATCGATAAAGATCCGGCTGGCCACTTCTCCTGCGGCCTCTCCGCCCATTCCATCGGCTAGGACAAAGAGACCCTTTTTCGATCGGATGGCAAAGGCGTCCTCATTATTCAAGCGTTTGAGGCCGATATCCGACTTGCCAAAGGAGTTGAAGTTGGGCATACCTGTAATATACAAGAATCTCCCCGGATTTAAAACCATAATTTTTCTTGACCTCAA
>DYHU01000159.1:0-7215 GCA_020724025.1 Syntrophorhabdus sp.
AGAAAAATTTACGGATCTGTGTAACCCTTCAGTTACGGGGGGTAATTCCATCTAATTGGTAGCAGGAGTCGATAGTCCCGCTGGAGGCGGGATAACCCCGCCTCCCGATAGGCGGGACAGGAATGTCCCGCCTATCGGGAGAAGACTCTTAAATTTTTATCAGGAATTTTGTGCCCCCCTGTAACTGAGGGTTACTTTCCAAATTTATCAAATTTTATTTGACATTTAAATCCTGTAAAGTTAAAAATACATTTTAACTGAATTATTTTAGGCTTGATTTCAGTATTTATAAAAATGAGCGTGAAAATTTCAACTGGAATTAGTTATATCGATCATATCATTGGGTTTCTCAAGACCGGGGATAATGTGATCTGGGAGGTTGAAGCAGGGACTTATATCGAGACCTTCCTCCAGCGGTTTATTGAACACAATTTGAAGAGCGGATACAAATTGGTCTATGTCAGTTTCAATGTCTCACCCTCCACCCTTACCAAACGTTTAGCCCACCTCTCCCATTTAGAATATCTGACCATCCTGGACTGCTTTACCTCCGGCAAGGGAAACAGTGACCCCCTCTTTGGCCATTTTTATGAGAGAGAAAAGGATGGGTTTAAAGGAAGTGTGATCAAAGTTGAAAACCCCAAGGACCTTTCTCAGTTCCGGGTAGCCATGGATCGGGTCGAGATCGAGAAGGGGGCAGGGGTCCGATATATCTTCGACAGCCTGACCGGAATGCAGGACATCTGGGGCGATGAGAATGTGACCTACAAATTTTTCACCTACTCCTGCCCACGGCTCTATGACCTTCAAACCGTGGCCTACTGGGTTTTGGAGAAGGAGGCGCATACTCCCTCCTTTAAAGCCAATCTCAGACATATTACCCAGGTTGCAATCGAGCTTGGGAAAAAGGATGGAGAGCTCTTTTTTAAAGCGATCAAGATCGAAGGGAGGTTTTCAAGGGGCGCCTTTCTTCCGAAACATTATGAAGTCTGGGATGAGGAGATCATCTTTCCTTCCATCGGGGGTAGAAGGCCCGGCAACCTGGGCGACAAAGTCAGAACATTAAGGAAAAAGATAGGAATGACCCAGAAAGAACTGGCCGAGCAGGTGGGCCTGACTCCGAGCTTTATCTCTCAACTTGAAAAGAGCCTGATCAGCCCCTCCCTCGATTCCCTTCTGAAATTGAGCGAGAAATTGAATACCCAGCCCGTCTACTTTCTCGTGGAGGGTGAAAGTGGCCCTCTGCAAAAGATGGTGGTCAAACCGGGCGAAAGGCAGGATATTCAACTTCCGGCCCTGAAGGGCAAGAACATGAAACTCCAGCTATTAGTCTCGGATGTGCTCAACCGGAGAATGGAACCTTACCTGTTAACCATGAAAGAGGGGGCAGCGATTAACGAACATTTTTATGGCCATAAAGGTGATGAATTTGCCTATGTCATTGAAGGAGAGTTGGAGGTTGAAATTCAGGGGGAAAAACAGATGTTAAGACAGGGAGATAGTCTCTATATCGGATCAACATTCCCTTCTAAATGGGCCAATACGGGAAAAGGAGATGCCGTTATATTATGGGTCTTAAGCCCACCCAGGACAGGATGGTGAACTTAAGTAAAACTTAAGCCTAAAATTTTTTTTAAAAAAAGATTAAGTGAAAATGTATTTTTCACATAAAAAATAATCAAATATTACCTTGGAGGTGGAAATGGACCTAAAATCAGTTGATTTAATTGTTGACAGGTATCAGGTGAAGAGGACAGCCCTCATCAGCATCCTTCACGACGTTCAGGATCGGTATAAATATCTTCCTGAAGATGCCCTTAAAATGGTGGCATCCAGGCTCCGGATGGACATTAATGAGATCTATGGCGTTGCCACCTTCTATAAATCCTTCAGCCTCGTCCCCAAAGGAAAACATTCTGTCACTCTCTGTTTGGGAACCGCTTGCCATGTGCGAGGCGGTCCTAAGATTTTAAGGGAGTTGAAGGCACTATTAAACATTGAACCCGGCCAGACGACCTCGGACAAACAGTTCTCTTTAAATGTGGTGAACTGCCTGGGCGTCTGTGCGATCGGTCCTGTCATGTTCGTTGATGGAAAATTCTATGGAGGGATGAATCCACTCAAAGCAAAGAGGGTCATTGAAAAAATAGACAAAAATAAGAAAATGGGCGGGGTGAAGTCATGAGAAAAATAAAATCTGTATCCGATTTAGAAAAGTGGAGGGAGACTATCTTATCAAAACAGAACCAGGATGAAGCGCTGGTCTCTGTTTGTGGAGGGACGGGTTGCCACGCCTATGGATGCAAAAAGGTGAGGGATGAGTTCGCAAAAGTCATTAAAAAGAAGGGCGATCTGGAAAAGATCAGATTGAGATTCACAGGATGCAGGGGATTCTGCGAAAGAGGACCCATTGTTACCATCCAGCCACAGGGAATTTTCTACCAGAGGGTGCAGGAAAAGGATGTGCCCCTCATCCTTTCGGAGACTGTTGAGAAGGGAAAGATATTGGAGAATCTCCTTTACGAAGATGCGATCACAAAAAGAAAGACGACCTCAGAAAAAGAGATTCCTTTTTATAAAGCACAGAATCGGTTGGTCCTGGGAAATAATGGTCTGATCGAGCCCACAAAGATTCAAGATTATATTGGAATCGGTGGGTATCAGGCTCTATCAAAAGCCCTTTTCCAAATGAAACCTGATCAAATCATCAATGAAGTAAAGGCATCGGGTTTGAGGGGAAGAGGAGGAGCGGGATTTCCAACAGGTAAAAAATGGGAAGATTGCCGCAATGCTCCGGGTGACATCAAGTATATTGTCTGCAACTGCGATGAGGGAGATCCGGGAGCTTATATGGATCGAAGTCTCCTGGAAGGCAACCCGCACTCCGTTTTAGAAGGGATGGTGATCGGCGCCTATGCGATTGGAGGAATCCATGGGTACATCTATGTCAGGCATGAATATCCCCTGGCCTGTAAAAATGCAGAAACAGCTATCATACAGGCGAGGAAGGCCGGGTTATTGGGGAAAAATATTTTGGATTCTGGTTTCAGTTTCGATGCGGAGATTGTCAAAGGAGGAGGAGCCTTCGTCTGCGGAGAATCGACGGCACTGATTGCTTCGATTGAAGGAAGAGTCGGAGAGCCCAGGAGCAAACAGATTCATACCGTAAGCCGAGGGCTCTGGGGAAAACCTACGAATCTCAATAATGTGGAGACATGGGCCAATGTTCCCTTGATCATTAATAAAGGAAGCCAGTGGTTTTCGTCCATTGGCACTGAGAAGAGCAAAGGGACAAAGATCTTCTCCCTGGTGGGAAAGGTAAAAAATACCGGATTGGTGGAAGTGCCCATGGGTATTACCCTCAAAGAGATCATATTCGATATTGGCGGCGGGCAGCAGAATGGGAAGAAGATTAAAGCGGTTCAAACAGGAGGCCCTTCGGGTGGGTGTATTCCCGCCTCTTTATTCCATTTACCAGTCGATTTCGACAGCCTCACCCAGGTCGGTTCCATGATGGGTTCGGGTGGGATGATTGTCATGGATGAAGGGACCTGTATGGTCGATGTGGCAAAATATTTTGTTCACTTCCTCCAGGAAGAATCCTGTGGCAAATGCCTTCCCTGCCGGGAGGGGCTAAAAAGGATGGGTCAAATCCTGGATGGAATCACAGAGGGGAGGGGAGACGAGGAGAGCCTGACACTTCTTGAAGATTTGTCCAAGGTGGTTGCCGATACCTCCCTCTGCGGGCTGGGAAAGACCGCTCCCAATCCGGTCCTCTCTGCACTGAGATATTTCCGTCCTGAATTTGAGGCCCACCTTCATCAAAAGAGATGTCCCGCAGGCGTCTGTATCCCTCTCATCCAATATTCGATTTCAGAGGATTGCACGGGATGTGGCGCCTGTTTAAAGGTTTGTCCGACAAAGGCCATCGGTGGAGAAAAGAAGAAGATTCACCACATCCTTGCTGAACTCTGCTCAAAATGCGGGTCCTGTAAAGATGTTTGCAAAGCCAACGCCGTGATGATCCAGTAACCCCCTTTCTGTCACCCTGAATTTGTTTCAGGGTCTGGTTTATTTTTGGAATAGATATTCATTAACACTGGATTAAAGGAGGATGTCGATGGAAAGAAAAACTGTCCATATTACGATAGATGGGAGATGGTTGGAGGCAGAGGAGGGGAGCACTGTCCTCCAGGCCGGCCGAGAGTTTGGGATTCACATCCCAACGATGTGTTACATGGAGCACCTTACTCCTTACGGAGGATGCAGGATTTGCGTAGTGGAGATCAGCCATAACGGCGGCAAACCCATTATCGATACATCCTGCACGCATGAGGTGCGAGAGGGGATGGTCATTCAGACCCAAACCCCGCGGATCATACGGGCACGAAAGATGCTGGCAGAACTTCTGGTCGCCAGCGCTCCCAATGTGAAGATTGCGCAAGATATTGCTGCCCGCATGGGGCTTCTCAAAGTCCGATTTCCGATGGAGGATAATCGGTGTGTGCTCTGCGGTCTCTGTATACGAATGTGTTATGAACAGATGGATGGGAAGGCCCTCGGGTTTGCCGGAAGAGGAACCGGAAGAAAAGTGAGTGTGCCTTTTGAGGTGAGGCCGGAGACCTGCCGCCTCTGCCGGGGATGTGATTATGTCTGCCCTGGAGTCATTGTTCCCTGCCAGGGTGTGACAGACCCCGGTGAACTCTGCGGAAGATGTGTCAGATTAGAAGAGATGCCAAATTGTTGCTCTGAAGGCACTTTCGGCTGCTTCTGCGACCAGAACCCACTCTGATTTGAACCCTTCTTGCCCTATATTAATTCTTGCACCTGGGGCATCCCTTTGGATGGCAGGCAGAGCAGTACTGCCTTCCACAATCAGGACATTTCCTGAAACAAGCAGCACAAAGGATGTGCAATTTTTCATCACAGATGTAATACGTTCCTCGGGGGTAGAAGCAGCCCTCACAGGGCAAAGAATCCATCTTTTTCAGGAGGGGATTATAGGTTAGAGGAAAGGCCCTTGAGGAAAGCCGCCTTTTGATCTCCAACCAGAAGACCAGGGACTCTGTCTCAATATCAATGATACAGACAGGTTCAATTCGGACATTCAGGGCATATTTAGAAACAAGATCTTGAATCTTCCATCTCTTTTCTCCCTCAACGGCATCCAATTTCCCTAAAAGTATCTTCTTCCCATCTTCGTTCTGCTCTTCAGAGGAATCCTTTCCGGAAAAAACTTTTTTCTCAAAGGCCTTCTGGATCTCAAACTTCAGGGTCTCATAATACTCGAACACCCTTTTGATATCTCGATTGAGCCTCCTCTCAAGGCTTTTGATAAACGGCGCAAACTCTTCCTTGACCATAAGAGAGGCAGCCGAGAGGCCCGCCTGAAGGGCCTTCGAAATGCCTTCGCTTCTTGTGAGGACTTCCTCAGGCTCCTTAAGATCCTCCCAGAAAGTCGTGAGATTGCCATTGAGAGCGAAGGTCGAAAGATTTTGTTCATTGACTAGGAGCGAAAAAATCCCTTCCCTCTTTTCGTCGGAAAGGGCCACGAACTTGAAAAAGATCAGGGCATAGGCGACCCTCTGATTCTCCACCTTCTGAAGCCGAAAGGTTGCATTGGAGAGGGCGATCTTCTCAGAAGCCCATTTTGATATCTTCTCGATATTCGGGAGTTGGGAGGAATAGACCGCTTTGGCTGTTTTTCCTCTTCTCGAGAAGAGCGTATCGACTGATCGAAAGAACTCTGATTCATAGGATGCGCTGATTGCGCTTTCATCGAAAGAATGGTAGGCAAAGCTGAGTTTTCCATGTTCAGGAATACCGAGGGTCTTAGAAAGGGAGGGAGAGACGAGAAACTCCAGACAGCCGTCCCCTGTTCTTTCCATTAGGGCCCCCTCAAGTGTCAGGATATCAGCTAAAACCTCAGGCAAAGGCCTGTTCTGTCCCATTGTTTTCCTCTTTCAAGAGTTTTCGTATCAATTTTGCTTTTTGATAAAATCTTTTTGGTATCACTTTCGTAAAAACGGAAATCCAGAGCCCGCTTTTCTAAATCTCGTAATCCTCACTAAAAATCTCGTCATCAAAGGACTTAGCTTTCAGATATTCATTCTTGGCCTTTACGAGATCATCTCCGAGCTTTTCAAATCCTGCCTTGAGCTCTCCGTCATTTGAGCTGTTGAGCCAGATTCCCATCACGAGGTCTTGGAAGTCTTCTTCTTTTTCGAGGTGACCGAGGATGGGTTCGATCTCCCCGATGACCATCTCAAACATATTGATCTTATTATCGAGAAGATCGATGATATAATCTTCAAGGGTTCCCTTCACCGATAGGTTAAAGACAAAGACATCCCTGGTTTGCCCAATCCGGTGGAGCCTCCCGATCCGCTGTTCAATCCTCATGGGATTCCAGGGAAGATCAAAATTGATCATAGTATTACAGAACTGAAGATTTCTTCCCTCGCCTCCTGATTCCGTGGAGACGAGGACTGGCACTTCGTCCCGAAACTGTTCAATGGCTGTATTTTTTCCCCTCGCAGTCAGCGTCCCTTTGAATATTGCGTGTCGAATTCCGTTTCGCTTGAGCAGGTCGGTAATATATTCCAGGCTTTTCACATACTGGGTGAAGATGACCTTTTTCTCCTCTGAATTCTTCCTGACAAGGTCAAGAAGGACTTTTCCCTTGGACACCTCTTCGAGGCTATCCACCCATTCGATGATTCTTTGTTTCTCATCTTCTTCACCGGGCAGTTGAATAAGACTCTCTTTGAGGGCAAAAGGACTACTCCCTGCCTCCCTCAAAAGGAGATTGAGCGTCAGCCTGTTCAGGCCATCCTTTCGGAGGTAGTCGTTTAGCCCCTGATAGATCTTCCTCTCCATCTCCGCAGGCTCGATCCTCAGGGTGGTGGCAAATCTTCGGGGAAGCTTCAAATCGATGACACTCCGTGTATTTCGGATCATCACGTCCCGCAGAAGATCCCTCATTTTGTCCTGATTGGAAGGCTTCCTCAGGTTCCCTTTCATTAAATATTCCTGCCTGAAGAGCTTTTCCGTCTTGAACTGTCCGGGCTTCAGAAGGGTGATGAGGTTGAAGAGTTCGATCAGGTTGTTCTGAAGAGGGGTAGCCGAAAGAAGGAGGATAAATCTCTTCTGAATTTGGTTAATAAGTTTCCATGCCAGGGTTGTCCTGTTCCTCAAATGGTGTGCCTCATCAAC
>DYHU01000159.1:7315-8446 GCA_020724025.1 Syntrophorhabdus sp.
GTTTGTCCAGAAGTTCCTTTGCCCGATTCAAATACTCCCTGGCCCGAGGTCCATTTCCAAGGCGCGCTTCCCCGCGACCGAGCAGGAGATAGTCTCTCCATACGAAACGGCTCTGTGCCAGCTTGATCAGCCACGGACGGGCCATCTCGTAGTTATCCCAATCGAAATAAGCGAGGTTTACGATATCGACGAGCAGGGCTTCATCCCCAGGAAACTGATGAAGCAGGCTTTCGAGACACTGATAGGCCTTTTTAAAATTCCGTTTTCTCAGGAAGCGTTCATAAGCTCTATAAGTATCTTCCGGCGTTCTGAATAACATCTTTAAACCCGCTCGAATGTTCTTGAAAAGCAACTGATACTATTTTTTTAAGGAAACATTGTTTGTAGTACCTTAGCTCTTTGAAAAGACTCTCTTCTTTGTCATTCCCGTGGAAACGGGAATCCAGTACCTGAAGGGACAAAACCTGGATTCCTGCTTTCGCAGGGATGACAGGCCTATTTAACGGTATTGTTTTATAATTTTTCAAAGAGCTAAATTGATACCATTTCTTATTACCTCTTAGGAAGGCCTCCAACATTTCCGAGAATTTCGGCGGTGTATGATTTATTGTCTCTTGCCTTATAATCCCGGTAATAATTGACACTGTCTATCTTCCCCTTAAGACACTCCCCCTCGCTTAATTTCTCAATGGCTACCCTGTTGACCGCAGCCACTTCATATTCGGGATCAAGCTCCAATGCCTTATCAAGGCACTCAAGCGCTTTGCCCCTTTCTCCAACCCCTGCATATGCAAGCCCCAAGTTTCCCCACGACTGAACGTGTTTGGGATCCGTGGATAAAACACGTCCAAAAAGGTCGATTGCCAGCCCCCATTGACGATTTTCCAAAGCTGTAAAAGCTTCGCTGAACGTCTCACCATTATTAAGAAAGGCATCCAGGCTCAATCCTTTGAGTTCTCTAACCATTTTGCCAAGATTATCCAGCCTGCGTTTCGCCTCAGAAACGAGTTCCTTATCGCCACCCACGCGAATGACCTCTCTGAAGGCTCTAACAACACCCGCAATATCTCCCACCTTGATATATGCCATAGCCATGTTGAAATGGGCTTCGGTTAGATATGGAAAGATGTC
>DYHU01000656.1 GCA_020724025.1 Syntrophorhabdus sp.
TCCACCTGGATACAGCGGTCATTGTTCCGATCGGTGACCAAAAAGGTTCCGTCCCCGAGTTCAAAGGCTTCATTGGGATAGTGAAAATGGGAGCCGTCTGAAAGTTTGCCTGTGCCTCCGCCCCATTCATCTGAATTTATCACCATCTTTTTATCGGGTGTGACTTCGATCAGCCGATTATTGGTCGTATCTGTGATCAATGTATTTCCATTTTTCAGACGGCGACCGCTGTGGGCAAAACGGAGACCTTCAATATAATTCCAGACAATATTTCCAACAGGGTTTACTTCGATGATTTCACTCCCAAACCCTGCTTCATCTCCTGCATCGGCAATGAGCGTATTGCCATTGGATAAACGTTCCACTGCCAGGGGCATTTCTAAATTGCCTGGCGTTCCCCTTTGACAACCCGGGCTAACCACTTCTGCCATAAACTCCTCCTCAAGGTTTTATGATTTTTCTATTTATTGGAGAGATTGAATTTTCAACTCTCGTTGGAACTGTTCAATGTTTCAGGGGGATCAATAGACCACCCATTTCATCTCTTTCTCTTTCTGCTCCCTGCCTAAATGGACTGAAAATTTGAAATGTTCCGCACGGGTAAAGGTGATTTGAAAGAGAATGGGAAGACCAGATTCTTCGAAAAAAGTCCGTTCCGTGTAGAACAGTGGAGAGCCCATTTCGATTTGAAGCAGAGAGGCAATTCGCTGATCTGCCGTGGAAGACTCGATGGTCTGGATAGCTTCCTTCAGAACCACTCCCTTTTTTTGAGTTAGAATAGAATACAAAGATACCGTTGATTTTTTGTTTCTAAGAGACGTTCCGATCAGCAATTGAGGTGCGTATTCTTCGACCACCATCATAGGGATTGTTTTCCAATATCTCACTTTTTCGATAAAACAGATTTGGTCTGTCAAATTCAACTTGAGATAGCGGATGGGCTTGTCAAACCCTTGAATGACTTCTGAATGGAGAACCCTCGTTTCAGTCTCCTTGCTGAGTAAGAGAAGTTCATCCATTTTCCCTGAGAGTGTTAGAGTGATTTTTTCATTCAGATTCTTCTTAACCATCGTTCCTATTCCGGGCCTCCGATCCAGCAATCCTTCTCCGACCAGGGAGGATAAGGCCTGTCGGAGGGTTAATGGGCTGACTCCGAATTGTCTTGAAAGTTCATTTTCAGGAGGAAGACGATCGCCCTCCTTCAATTCTCCCGTAAGGATTTTCGATTTGAGAAT
>DYHU01000657.1 GCA_020724025.1 Syntrophorhabdus sp.
TCAAATCGAAGCCAACGGATCCCCACCCGCTCTTCAAAGAGTTCATTAAAGCTTCCCTGAAACGGGGCACGAGGCCGAAGGTCAAGAAGCATGTAGGGAACGGTTTGCCCGCCCCGCTTCGCGGAGCGAGGCCGGGGAAACCGTTCCCTACGGTTAAGGCTAAGAAGGCTGCCTCGCGAAGGGCATAGGGCAAAGAGAAGGGAAAAAAGAGAGAGTCGAGGGACGAGAGACGATAGACGAGAGGAGATTACAAGAGGTGGATATAGTGGATATAAATGTTATAGAAGAAGCAAAACGAGTATTAAGGATTGAGGCGCAATCGATTCTCGATCTGGTGGAGAGGATTGATGATCATTTTTCGCAGGCCGTGGAAATACTCTATCGTTGCAAGGGAAGAGTTGTCCTGATGGGAATGGGAAAGTCCGGACTGGTGGGAAGAAAGATCGCCTCCACTTTTGCAAGCACCGGGACTCCTGCATTCTTCCTCCATCCCGCAGAAGGTCTGAATGGAGATTTCGGAATGCTGGCCAAAGAGGATGTGGTCATCAGCATCTCCAACAGCGGAGAGACAAGAGAGCTATTGGAAGCCCTCCCTCTCATCAAACGGTATGGAAATCAATTGATCGCCCTCACCGGCAACCAGAGATCCACCCTGGCCAGAGCCGGTGATATCTCCCTTGACATTGAGGTTAAAGAAGAGGCCTGTCCACTGGGCCTGGCGCCGACCGCAAGCACGACGGCAACCCTTGCGATAGGGGATGCCCTGGCGGTTGCGCTGATGGTGAAGAGGGGATTCAAGAAGGAGGACTTTGCCCTTCTTCATCCGGGAGGAGCCCTGGGCAAGAGACTTCTCCTGCGGGTGGAGGAGCTGATGCATTCCGGAGAGGCCTTTCCAAGAGTATCCGAGAAGACCTTGATGAAGGAGGCTATTTTTGAGATCACCTCGAAACGGCTGGGTGTGACCGGCGTCTGCAACGAAGAGGGAGACCTGGTGGGTGTGATCACGGATGGAGACCTGAGACGGGCCATCGAGAGGTATACCGACCTCCTCCAACAAACCGCCTCAGAGGTGATGACCCGAAACCCAAAGTGGATTGAGAAGGATGCCCTCGCTGCAAAGGCGGTGCAGAGGATGGAAGAGTATTCGATCACCTCTCTTTTTGTGTTTAACCAGGCTGGAGATAGAGCGCCGGTTGGGGTCATTCACCTCCATGACCTCTTAAAGG
>DYHU01000658.1 GCA_020724025.1 Syntrophorhabdus sp.
ATTTGGAACTTGGGATTTGGTGATTGGAATTTGTTTTCAATCAATATCCCTTGTTTCGATCGACCAAACCGATCAGGGGTTCGCCTTTGATCCAGCGTTTGTAATTTTCAATAAATTCTTCACAGATTTCTTCCGGGATATTGATCCCGGAGACATGGGGAGTAATGATTACATTCTCCAGATTCCAGAGTTCACTTTCAGGGGAAAGGGGTTCTGTTTCAAAGACATCGAGAACGGCCCGGATCTTTTTGGCCTTCAGAACCTGAATCAGAGCTTTTTCATCTACGGTCTTTCCCCGGCCTATACTGAAGAAGATGGCCCCCTCTTTCAACAGACAGAGATCCTCTTTTCCCAGAAGATGTTGGGTCTTGTCTGTGAACGGAAGTGTGTTGACGAGATAATCCACCAGCGGGATCATCTTCTTGAGGTCTCCCGGACCATAGACCTGATCCACATTTTCCATAGCCTCAGGAGTCTGCTTCAGGCCGAGGATACTCATTCCGAACTGCTTTCCCCGTTTCGCAATCTCCTTTCCCACCGAGCCTAAACCCAGAATACCTAACACCTTATTTCTCAACCTTTCAGGTCTTTTCTGATCCCATATCCTTTTCCTCTGGTCTTCAAAATATTTTTCCAGATCTCTGCACTCATAGAGGAGGTAGGCAAAGACATATTCGGCCATCATCTCCCCATAAACCGTTGTTTTGGTAAAAGTTACGGTCCCAGGCAGGTGAGGGTTTTTGACGAGGTGTTCGTTTCCGGCAGCCATCGAAGCAAACCAGACCAGGTTCTTAGCCCTCTTTAAGAGGTCATCTGGAATCTTCCATGAGAAAATGATCTCCGCCTTCTCGATAAAATCCATAGCCTCCTCAGGTTGCTCAGCGGAATGGATTTTCAGATGAGGCAACCTTTTCGACAGGATCGCTTCATAGATTTTGGAATCAGAATGATAGATGAGAAGTTTATGGGACATTTTAGGACGATATCCACTAAATTTAACTTACAGTTGCATTAAGCAGACCCGCCGGGAACACTTTCAGACCCTTGTAATGCGGGTTTTATTGGAATTGAATGGGTCAAAGAGGACTTCACCAAAGGTGAACTCCAGTCCCGCTGGAGGCGGGATTGGCGGACCATAGTGCTTGACCTTTAAAAGGTTCCGCTACAAGGCTCTTACAGTGTCCCCGACGTGTCTGCTTTGGTGTTTTATTGCAACGTTAAGGT
>DYHU01000659.1 GCA_020724025.1 Syntrophorhabdus sp.
GAGAGGTCATGTTCGATATTCTATTGACTCAGGAAGAGCGGAAATTGAAACAAGAGGTAAGAAGGTTCGTCAAAGAGAAGATTCCGAGTTCCCTCATCCGGGCCATGGATGCGGACGAGGTGAGGTATCCAAGGGAGTATATGGAAAGCCTGGCATCCGAGAATCTCCTCGGCCTCCGTTTTTCAAAGGAGTGGGGGGGAAGAGGCCTTCATTGGACAGGGGAGGTGGCCGCCCTTGAAGAGATCGGGGTTCTCGGATCGGGGATGAGCTGTCTCTACTCCTTGGTGAGCATTGTGGGTGAAGCCATCCACCGTTTTGGCACTCCGGAACAGAAAGAAAAATATTTTAAGCCCACCCTTGAAGGAAAACTCTGCTGTGCGGAGGCACTCACCGAACCCCGGGGCGGGTCCGACTTTTTTGGGGCAACCACCATCGCCAAGAAGGATGGGGACCATTATATCCTCAATGGCCAGAAACGCTTCGTTGTGGGCGCGGAAGGTGCGGACTACTTTCTGGTCTATGCAAAGACAGCACCAGAGGCTGAGCCCCACCAATCCATTTCCTGTTTCATTGTCGAAAGGGAAATGGGTGTAGAAGTCAAGCATGTCTACGGACTCTTGGGTTCACGGGGGGGAGGGACAGGCCGTCTCTATTTTCGCGACACCAGGGTACCGGCAAAAAATCTTGTGGGTCCGTTAAACGGAGGTTTCGTGGTCTTCAACCGGATGATGATTCCTGAACGGTTGACCACTGCCGCAGGCGCGCTTGGCATGGCGAGGTGCTGTCTGGAGATCGCCACACGGTACAGCAACCGGAGAAAGGCGTTTGGAGAGACGATTCGGAAATTTGAAGCGGTCAGTTTTAAAATAGCTGATTCTATTGCAAAACTTGATGCGGCTCGCAGTCTTGTCTATGTAACGGCAAAGCATGTGGACGAAGGTCTGGATTCGAGGAGGATGGTTTCCGAGGCAAAAAAGACCTCCACAGAGATGCTTTGGGAGGTCGTCAACCATTCGATGCAGATCATGGGCGGGATCGGGTATACGAATGTCTATCCGATCGAGCGTTTCTTCAGGGATGCGAGGTTGCAGATGATCTGGACTGGAACGAACGAAATCATGAATCTTCTCATTCAGCATGAATTCTATAAAGAGGTCTTGGAGAAGATCGGTCAATCGAGAGATGTGGAGGGTGATGCAGGAGACCTCGAAGGAGAAGAAGA
>DYHU01000160.1 GCA_020724025.1 Syntrophorhabdus sp.
AATCCGCAATCCGAAATCCGCAATTTGTTTATTCAAGCGCCCATTTCTTCAACCGCTCATAATCCGCCGACCCACAGATCCATTTGTCGGTCTTTTTGTTAAAAAAGAATGGAACGCCGCCACAATAGCCTTTGTCATATTCTCTCATCAGTTTGGCATTGGCCTCATTATGCCAGACCTCAAGCTTCGCCACCTGAACCCCCACCTCATCCTCCAATCTCTCCACGAGAGATTCCACCTGATGGCAGTGGGGTCACTCCGCACCCGTGAATTCCAACAAATAGGATTCCTCTGCCATGTCATTTCCTCCCTTCCTATCTAATTTATCACGAGATCTCTAAAAACCAAAAGTTGAAATGCTATATCGAACCTGATCCAGTATCTCCTCATGCCAGACCAATTCAAACAGGATATAAAGGACCTTTTAGAACTGTTCGATAACTGTTAAGGTCGAACCCCTATCTTCGAAAACTTCTCCATATTAAAATCCAGTTTCTCGGCAAGAGTGATCAGGAGGGGGGAAAAGGGTTTCTGAACGCCATCCCCCCACCAGGACCCTTCAAGATTCTCCAAGCATTCATCCAGTATTCCATCCATCAGATCCTGAGCCTCCCCTCGGTCGAGATCGAAACCCCACTTCTTCGCCGAATCGAGGAGGGTGATCGTCTCCTGAATCATCTCTTCCTGAGCCGACAGATCAGACCCTTTTGTTTTTTGGAGGAGCCTCATCTTCTCCTTGAGCATCTCATTGATGAGGAGGATGGATTCTCCTTTGTTTAGATGATATCCGTATCGCTTTGCCGCATCAACAATCCTGTCAATCTCTCCCCTTTCGACTGTAGCTTTAAAATCCCTCCTCAGCTCTTTGAACTCATTTAATAATCGATTGCTGAGCGTCACTTCTGCGGCCACACGAATTTCGTAGGGTATCTCCAAACCCTCTCTGGCCAGAGCTTCAACGATCTGTTTCGTCCTATCGAAAAGATCAGCATAAATCTGACAGTGTTCATCCAATTCTTTCTGAATGAGTCTTCTGAAGATCTCCTGCCTTTCTTCTTTAAAAAGATCTCGAATGGTGAAAACCCGATCTCCGAGGAGGGAGGTGAGGGTTTGAACCAACTCTTCTTCGCTTTTTTCGAAGCTCTTAAGACTTCTTTCTCTCAATAAGTCGAAGTCGAGTGTCTCTCTATATTCCGAGATCCAACTCCGGAAGGCATCCTTATTCGAGGAAATCAATCCCCACAGGAATTCCTCTGATCCCGGAATAATGTCAGACATGACCCTCACCTGTCCCAGGACTAAAAGCTTGCCATCCTTTTTCATCTTTTCATAATTTATCCTCTCCACACGAAAGGAGAATATCCTCCTCTCCTTCTCCCCGCCGTCAAAAAGGGAGGAGATGGCATAGTGGTTGACCACCTGTTCAGGGGTGATACGCTTCGGCTTCACAAGGCTCCGATAGATCTGGAGGCCATCTCCCATTTCAGGGAGGTTGCTTCGGGCCTGAGAGAGAGACTGGAGGAATCTATTTTCGATGTCCTGATCTGAAAATTCCTCTGCTAACTGGATCGCCCTCGCGGCATGCTCGAGGATGAGGACCGTCTCCAGACCTGCCAGATCGGCAAAGAACCATCCGCAACTCGTAAACATCCGCAGGGCGTGCCTCTCCATCTCCAGCAACTTGAGTCCTTTTATCCTTCCTTTCTCATCAAGACCCGAACGGCCATACTGTTCAAAGAACTGGTGAATGCTTTCAGGAGACCGGTTCATGATCACATCGAAATAACCATTTCTCGCCTCCCAGGGGTTATGAAAGATCTTCTCCCCTTCTTTTTCAAACAGGATGCCGAGCTCATCCCTCAGGAGATTGAGGGCCTCCCTTAAAGGTTTTCTCCATCTCTGATTCCATCCGGGCTTTCCGCCGGTACTGCAACCACAATCCTCCTTCCATCTCCCCACACCGTGGCCACAGCTCCATGCGCTCCCTTCCCCCTTGGGCCCTTCATCGATCTCCACTTCATACACAGGAGGAAAACGTTTCAGGAAGGCACCGTAATTGAGAACCTCAAACCCCTGGGCGGAGAATCCTTTACTTAAGGCATAGGCCAAAGCCATCTCGCCGAATTTTTTGTGATGTCCATAGGTCTCGCCATCGGTTGAAACATGGATTAACTGAAGTCCTTTCTTCGACGGCTGATAGGCCTGGGCCAACCGTTGACAGAAACGATTCCCATCTTTCAGAAGTTCTCCGAAGGCGATCTCCTTAGAGATCACCCCATCATAGAAGAAGATGTCGATATACTGATCCGCCATCTTATTCCCGGAACGATCCCTGAGGAAACAGCGATAAGGCTGAGTCGTATCCACTCTTCCTTGAGAGACATCCGTCCACTTCTTGCTCGCGAAGGGTCTCGCCCTCAATGCCTGGAAAGGGCTCAGGATGAGATAGCGCATTCCGTATTTGATCAGCACCCGAAGTGTGGCGTAATTGACCGCCGTCTCCGGAAGCCACATCGCTTCAGGCTTCCGATGAAAGTGTCTTTCAAAATCGGCAATGCCCCACCGCACCTCTGTCTCTTTATCCCTCTCATTGGCCAGGGGCATGATGAGATGGTCATAGACCTGTGCGATCGCATTCCCGTGGCCAAAACGCCTGAGGCTTTCCCGGTCGGCTTCGAGGATTTTCTGATAAATCAAAGGTTTCTTTTTCTCTATCCAGGAAAGGAGCGTGGGGCCAAAATTGAAACTGAGGAAGGAGTAATTGTTGATGATATCGAGGATCTTTCCTTTGCCATCGACGATCCGGGCAAAGGCGTTGGGCCGGTAACATTCAAAGGCAATCCGTTCATTCCAGTCATGAAAGGGCTGGGCGCTTTCCTCGAACTCAATGGCCTCCAGCCATGGATTCTCCCTCGGCGGCTGATAGAAATGTCCGTGAATGGCGACGAATGCGTCTTTCATCTTAGGGACCCTATATGACCATTTGGATTGAATGCATTATCTTACATAATGGTCCCAATTTCAAAAAAAATTTTTCATGAATGGACATTTTTCAGCAAGCCTGTTGGAGCGGGCTGGGGGTCAGGCTGGGGGTCAGACTTGAAAATTGACTTGTTAGTTGATTTTCTATGATGGGAATCTCTTTTAGGTAGAGGATCGGAACAAGTTCTTTAGGGGAAACTCTATTTTTGATGTTTGGCTTCGTAGATGCGTTTTTTAATCTGGCCGATCTGTTTGGTAACCGGAATCTCCTTGGGACAGATCTCTGTGCACTTCCATAAGGTCTGGCAGCCCCATGCCCCCTCCTTTTGATCCAACAGAGCCATCCTCTCCTCTGAACCTTCATCCCTCGAATCGAAAAGGTAACGAAAGGCCCGGACGAGGGCCGCTGGCCCGACATAATTCTCCGTCTCTTTATTCTGGTTAATCGGGCAAGAGGCTGTGCAGCAAGCGCAGAGGATACAGCGGATCGCCTCTTCAAACTGTCGGTGTTCTTCCGGCAACTGCTTTCGCTCCTGATCAGGCGGAGGGGTTTGAGTGATCAGATAGGGTTTAATCGACTGATACTTTTCGAAAAAAGGACCGAGGTCCACCACCAGATCCTTCACCACTTTGAAGACAGGAAGAGGTTCGATCAGGATCTCCTCTTTAAAACTCCGGACCAGCTTCTGACAGGCCAGTCCGCAGATGCCGTTGATCCTCATTCCGTCCGATCCGCACACCCCATGGCCACAGGACATCCGGAAGGATAGGGTCGGATCCTGTTCCCAGCGAATTCGGTTGAGGCAGTCAAGAAGCTGGTCCATGGGATCGGCCTCTACTTCGTAATTCTGATAGTAGGGTTTTTCATCCTTCTCCGGATCGAAACGAAAAATCCTTAGCTTGACGAGCATTGAAGTCTCTCACTTCAAGGGTATCAGACTATCAGGTCACCAGGGTGTGATTATCAAGATATCAGAATATCAGGTCGAAGCATTTCAATTCTTCCTGATAACCTGATCTCCTGATTGCCTGATCACCCTTTCTAATAGATCCTTGCCTCCGGTTGAAACTTCGTGATCTTGACCGGCTTATACCTTACTTCCGGACCTTTCGGGGTCTCAAAGACAAGGGTATGTTTTAAAAAGTACCGATCCGCACGCACAGGAAAGTCTTCCCGGTAGTGGGCTCCCCTGCTCTCACGCCTCTGAAGGGCGCTCAAGAGAATCACCTCCGAGAGGTCGAGCTGGTGACCTAGTTCGATGGCCTCCATCAATTCATAATTGAAAGCCTTCTTCTGATCATAAACCCCGATATCTTTATACCGTTCTTTCAGGGACCGGATCTCTTCTATTCCCTTTTTTAAGCCCTCGTCGTTGCGGAAAACCGATCCGTATTCCATCATCACAGATTGCATCCTTTTACGGAGAGGATCGACTTTCTCTTTGCCTTTATGCTTCAGCAGGTCTTTTACTATCGATTCCATCCTTTTCATCGGTTCCGCAGAGATCGAACCATGTCCATACTGAACGATATCTCTCTTCATCGCCAGTCCGCTTCTTCTGCCAAAGACGAGCAGGTCGAGCAGGGAGTTGCAGCCCAGCCGGTTGGCGCCATGAACCGAAATACAGGCACACTCCCCTGCCGCATACAATCCGGGGGCGAGAGATCCTTTCTCATCTCTCAGAACCCTTCCATCCACATCCGTAGGGATACCTCCCATGATGTAATGACAGGTGGGTTGAACAGGAATGGGATCATAGACGGGATCGATGCCCAGGTAGATCCTCACAAAGGAAGCGATCTCCCAGAGCCGCTCCTCAATCTTCTCCTCTCCTAAATGGGTGAGGTCGAGATGAACATAATCCTTTCCACCGATTCCTCTTCTTTCCCGAATTTCAGTGAGAATGGCCCTTGAAACGACATCCCTTGCGGCCAGGTCTTTCACCGTGGGAGCATACCGCTCCATAAATCGTTCGCCAAGTCTGTTTCTTAAGGTTCCGCCTTCGCCCCTTGTTGCCTCGCTCACCAGGATGCCCAGAGGATAAAGCCCTGTGGGATGAAACTGGACGAACTCCATATCCTCAAGCGGGATGCCTGACCGAAAGGCAAGGCTCATCCCATCTCCGGTCGATGCAAAACCATTGGAAGTCGTCTTATAGATTCTTCCGCATCCTCCGGTTGCCAGGAGAACGGCTTTGGCCTGAAGGAGATGGAGCCCACCCGACGGAAGATCATAAGTCACCACCCCCACGCATTTTTTTTCATCGAAGATGAGCGAGAGGAGATAATACTCAGGATAAAATTTTACCTTTTGGCGCAAACATTGGTCGTAGAGTGTGTCAAGAACAACTCTTCCTGTTCGGTCTGCCGCATAGCAGGCCCTCTTTACAGGCTTTTTCCCATAATCCCGGGTATGGCCTCCGAAGTTTCGCTGTCCAATCTTCCCTTCCGGAGTGCGACTGAAGGGAACGCCCATATGCTCCAGTTCGTAAATGGCCCGGGGCGCATCCCTGACCATGATCTCGATGGCATCCTGATCACCAAGGTAATCGCTCCCTTTAACCGTATCGAAGAGATGCCACTCCCAGCGGTCCTCCTCCTCATTGCCAAGAGAAGCGGTAATCCCGCCCTGAGCCGCGCCCGAATGGGAACGGTTGGGAAAGACCTTGCTCACCACAGCGACATCGGCCTGCCCCACACACTCCACGGCCGCGCGAAGTCCTGCCAGGCCCGCTCCGATGATGACGATATCATGGAAGGAGTTCATAATAACCAAAGTGATCTAAAGGGTTGAGTGAACTAAAGTGACTAAAGTGTCAAGTGAATGAAAGCTAACTTTTTAATGCATCACTTATCCGGGGAACAATGGGTAGGGTCCCGATTGGATCGGGGCCCTGTAAAGGGCGACTAAAGTCGCCCCTACCCCGTTTGAGTGAGGCATTACTTAACTTTAGGCATCTTAGTCATTCGTAACTTTAGTCACTTGAAACTTTAGGCACTTTTACGGGTATGATTGAGCAATCCTCCGGCGAGGAGGATTTCGATCTCCCACTCGTTGAGCCCATGGAGGACTTCAAACGCCCTTCCCTGCGTCACATTTTGAATGGTCAATGATCCGTTCGCCTGAAGGCGATCACGTATCTTCTCGATCCTGAGTTGATCTCCCTGTTCAATCCTCTCAAACTCTTTCGCATCCTGAAAGATCAGGGGAAGGATTCCAAAGTTGATCAGATTGCTCCGGTGGATACGGGCATACGACTTTGCAATAATAGCTCGGATGCCAACGAACATGGGAGCCAGGGCCGCATGCTCCCGGCTCGACCCCTGCCCATAATTCTCGCCTCCGACCACAAACCCACCGCCCGACTCTTTCGCTCTTCTGACAAAATTGCTATCCACCCTCTCAAAGAGATATTCCGAGATGGCCGGGATATTGGACCGGAGGGGAAGAACTTTTGCTCCGGCTGGTATGATATGGTCTGTGGTGATATGATCTCCCAACTTCAAAAGAACTTTTCCCTCCATCACATCCTCTAAAGGACCCCGCGTGGGAAGGGGTTTGATATTCGGTCCCCGCTCGATGATCACGTTTCCCGGATCCGGCGAGGGCGGAAGGATCATGCTGTCATCGATGAAGAATCCCTTCGGCATGGGAATTCGGGCCGGCTTAGGCCCCAATTCTCTTGGGTCGGTGATGACTCCTGTTAATGCGCAGGCTGAAGCCACATAGGGACTTGCAAGGTAGACCTGATCTTCGAGTGTCCCGCTTCTACCGGGGAAATTACGATTCATCGTCCGGATCGAGATCGCATCAGAGGGAGGAGCCTGGCCCATTCCGATGCAGGGGCCGCAGGCCGCCTCCAGAATACGGGCGCCTGAGCTGATAAGGTCAGCCATCGCTCCATTCCGGGCGATCATCTCAAAGACCTGCTTCGATCCAGGGGTGATCGTGAGGCTGACATCCGGGTGGATCTTCTTCCCTTTTAGAATCCTCGCCACACCCATCAGATCCATATAGGAAGAGTTGTTGCAACTCCCGATGCAGACCTGCTTCACCTCTCTTCCGGCTACCTCTCTTACCGGAACGACCCTGTCCGGACTGGAGGGCTGAGCGATCAGGGGTTCCAGTTTGCGGAGATCGATCTCAATGACCTGATCATATCCGGCATCGGAATCAGGCTCGAGAGGAGCCCACTCTCTCTCCCTCTTCTGAGCTCTTAGAAATTCGAGGGTCTGCTCATCGCTTGGAAAGAGAGTGGTGGTGGCTCCCAGCTCCGCTCCCAGATTGGCAATCGTCGCCCTTTCCGGGACGGAGAGCGTCTTCACACCGGGTCCTCCGAATTCAAATATCTTCCCCACGCCTCCTTTGACGGTCAAACGCCTGAGAAGCTCCAGGATGACATCCTTGGAGGAAACCCATGGACGAAGTCGTCCTTTCAACCTCACCAGGACGATCTCCGGCATCTTGAGGTGGTAAGGCTCTCCTCCCATGGCAATGGCCACATCAAGGCCTCCTGCGCCGATGGCGATCATCCCCATGGCCCCTGCATTGGGCGTATGGCTGTCGGAGCCTAAAAGCGTCTCCCCGGGTTTTGCGAAGCGCTCCAGATGGACCTGGTGGCAGATGCCATTCCCAGGCCTTGAAAAGAGGATCCCGTACTTTGACGCAAAGGTCTGCAGAAACCGGTGATCATCCGCATTCTCAAAACCCGTCTGGAGCATATTGTGATCGACATAGCTGACAGAGAGTTTGGTCTTGACCCGCGGAATCCCCAGGGCTTCGAATTGAAGATGGGCCATCGTCCCAGTGGCGTCCTGTGTAAGGGTCTGGTCGATGGCGATGGCAACTTCGCCGTGGGCTTCAAGGGTTCCGCTCACCAGGTGAGACTCAAAAATCTTCTGGACAAGATTCTTTCCCATGGATCCCCTTTTGCATATCTATGTAATCGTTTACTAATCGGCGTAATCAGAGATTTCGGACTTTCTCGGAAATCTCAAAAATGATAATGGATGCTTCTTCCATTTGTCAACGAAAATCCCCTCATTATTCCAAATATATCAAATCCTTAAGGTTGAAATGATTGTCATCCCGTTGTTTTTCTGATATAGTGGGGCAAATTCCGGTGGAGGGATTAAATATTGAAAAATATTGGGAATGAACTCAAGCCTATTCTCAAAACGAATGGGCTTTTTGTTTTATGTCCTTCACGCCTCGTGCCCTCCAGAAAATCAAAATGGTTAGGTTGAATAAAATGAGTTTCAGGTATTTTTATATTCCGAAATCCGCAATCCGAATTCCGCATTTGGAATGCTCCTGAGCAATTAAAAGGTGAGGGCGGATGAGGGTTCTGAAAGGAAAAATAAGTGAAAGAATTCAACTACGTCCCCT
>DYHU01000161.1 GCA_020724025.1 Syntrophorhabdus sp.
AAATCATGCCTTCTGTTTCCTGCTCTAAGGCCAATATGTCCCTCCGGATCTCTTCCAGAGAACGGAGCGGCTTGAACTCATAAAAGTATTTTGTAAAGTTGATTTCGTAGCCAACTTTGGTTTTGCTTTCGTCAATCCAGGCCCTTGGAACATGAGGCTTTACTTCTCGTTCAAAGTATTCCTCAATGGTCTGCTTCACTAATTTTCCGTTTTGCTCGCGGTGGAAAGGAATATTCTCGTAATCACGTAGGTTACTGTCCGGCTTGGGATTGCCGCTTTTATCGGTTTCGATCTTACCATTTGTATCTTTCAAGGGCTGTTCCACCGTCACCCGCCAGTAAGCAAAATAATCGTTTGGGAAAATCTTGCAAAACGGCCCCTTCCGGAAATCACCGTAAATTTTGGTTATAAACCCAATCTGGTCCGGTTTGCCGTTTTTCCCGTCACCAATTTCCTTGCGTTTATTGCCGAGGCTGCGGGCCATCTTCAACCAGAACCGGTTAGGACGGCCCTCATCTTCATCTTTCTGGCCTGTGGCGTTAATGAGTTGTATTTTCCCTTTTCTCTCAGGGGTCTTCCGGTTGGTGACAATCAAGATATACGTGGCGATGCCGGTGTTATAGAACAGTTGATCCGGCAGGGCGACAATCGCCTCCAGCATATCATTTTCGATGATCCATTTGCGGATTTCGCTTTCTCCGCTTCCCGCCCCGCCGGTAAACAATGGAGATCCGTTAAAGATGATACCAATACGCGAGCCGCCGTCAGACGGTTTCATCTTAGAGATCATGTGCTGTAAGAAAAGAAATGATCCGTCATTAATGCGCGGCAAACCGGCGCCGAAACGTCCGGCAAAACCTTTCTTTTCATACTCCGTCTTGATGATCTTTTCAGCCTTTCGCCATTCTACTCCGAAGGGAGGATTGCTGAGCATGTAATCAAATTTTTCATATTCCAATCCATCCACTGTAAAGGTATTGCCAAATTTAATATTGGTCGGGTTCTGCCCCTTAATCAGCATATCTGATTTGCAGATGGCATAGGATTCGGGGTTTATTTCCTGTCCGAAAACCTCCAGCCGAGCGTCGGGATTCAATTCCTGAAGGTACTCCTCAGCTATTGACAGCATACCGCCTGTGCCGCAGGCAAGATCGTAAAGAGTCTTGACAATGCCTTTTTTCGTTAAGATTTCGCGGTCATTCAGAAATAGGAGGTTGACCATCAAGCGAATCACTTCCCGCGGCGTAAAATGCTCTCCGGCGGTTTCGTTTGATAGCTCAGCAAACCTGCGAATAAGCTCTTCGAAGACATACCCCGTTTCAATGGAAGTCATGTTAGATAGATCAATCTCTTCAAATCGCTTGACTACGAGATAGAGCAGGTTGGTTTGGGGATCGTCCATTCGTGAAATTTGGTCGTCAAAATTAAAATACTCTATGATCTCTCTGGCACTGGCGGAAAACCCATTGATAAAATTGCGGAGATTGGCGGCAATGTTGTTTGGGTCCGCCACCAGTTTCTTGAAGTTAAACTGACTGCGGTTATGAAAATTGAACCCCGCTATTTTATTAAGGGTTGCATCAATCGCCGCCTGAGACATCTTTTCAACTCTTGGCAAAAAATTCAGTACTTTTTGCTTTGTTGGGTCCAAAACACAATCCAGACGCCGAAGGACCGTCATGGGCAGAATGACTTTTCCATAATCAGCCTGCTTGTAATCCCCTCGCAATAAATCAGCAACTGCCCAGATTAAATTGGCTTTTTCTTTGAAATCGATCATGTCTTCCTCAACCTCTCGATCATATCTCGTATGTTTACGAGCTTTGTTTTCGATCCCTATCTTGAATTCTTAGATCTGTTTCAATCACTCCCCGGAAATTGATCTATTTATACCAAAAATTTAATTTTATGGCAATCTTATGAAAGGCCAGTGATCAGTGATATGTAATCAGTGATCGGTAATCAGTCAGAATACCATCTTGTACCAAAGCTTCGGAGGGTAAACAGTAGCGAAAATCAGTAATCAGTGATTAGTAAGCAGTCTGCAATTTGCAGAAGGCAACAATGGAAAGGTTCACCTTTTTAACAAAAGGTCACATGGTTGATCGAAGTCCTACCGCTGAAACCCGTGACTCCTTACTTGGTAATATTTTTGGGGGGATATTTTGTATTAAAAATTTGCTTAATTGCGGAGAATCCTCTCTGTCGAATTGCCGCTGGGAGAGTGAAATTTGGAACCTGCCCCAATGATTTTATGCACTCTTCTGCTTCTTGGTCTGAAATAGCCGTCTCTCTGTTCAAAAGATAAATCATCTCATAAAAAGAATACCATTTAACTTTTTCCCTAATCTCCGGAAGGAGAAGACGGTTTGCTTCATGATCATGCGATAAGACGGAAAACCCTGTACAATAAGCGATAGCGTAACAGCTTGCTTCTCCTTTATGTATAATTTTCCGGAGGTCTTTATATTTTCGCATGATTGCTTTCTCTTGTTGGAGATCAGAAGGTGAAAAATATTCCCAGACACCCTCTTTTAGTAATTTCTCTTTTAATGAAGAGGAAACCAGATCCACTACCTCTTCTTCAATTTCTTGGGAAATAAAAATCTGCCATTTGAGGGTGGTCTTTAGAAGATTGAAATAGTGAGGTTTTAGAATCGAGACAAGGAGGAAGATAATATCTGAATCAATGATTACATTAAGACAACCCAAGAACTTCCTCCACGGTTGGCTCTTCCTTCCCAATTCCGAAGAGGGTTGCAATCTGGTCCTTGGGGAGAAATAAATATTCACTAAGCTTTCCAAAAGTGATCTTTGATTTCGTGTAAGCCGTTTTTGCCAAGAACCGATATCGTTCTGTCAGCATGTTGAAGATAGGATAATCAGAAAACTCTTGATCTTCTTTTCGGTCTATGTAATATCGGGTATATTCATTCGAAAACCCCATTCTTTCCATATCTCTGACAATCCCTTCGATCTCCAGAAAATCACCCCTTTCGTCTTCGGAAATCCATCCAGCAAAAAGGAGACGGTTGAGAACGATCTCTCTACTCAATTGATAGTGATCCATCAGGTAGTAAAGGTCATACTTCTGGATCTTCGATTTCCCTTTATGATATCCACATTCAGCGAAGTATATTTCGAGAGCCTCCTCGGGTAATAAGAACTCATTGGAAAAGAAATTAGCGCGTTTCTCAACAACTTCTTCGGATTTCTCAATCGAGTTGCAAAAGCGTGAAAAACTGCTGCTATCCATTAGCACATGTGCGAGTTCATGAGCAATGATAAAATTCCTCGAAAAGGGGTTTTTATTATGGGCATTTGCAATGATGACTGGTCGTTTATCATGAATAAAGAAAAAGCCATCCAATATGACTGACTTGAAACTGATTTCAAGAACCAATATCCCTTGCTCTTGAAGGATAGATCTTAGCGGCACCGGGTCCCTTGGGTTCAATTCCAGAAATTGGCGTTCTTTTCGGGCAATTGCCTTGGCCACCCCGGAAAAGGGAACATCGGGTGGGTAAGAATATGTGCGGAAGTCTGGATGAACTTCTTCCTCAGATACTACCTCCTCTAATTCAGTATAGTTTATTCCGATTTCCTGGCAATTTTTGACGAGCCCTAAATCCTCTTCATCAAGGGAACCCTTTGCCCTAAAAAGGAGAACATTGCTGGCTGGCTTTTCCTCCTCTTCAAAAAAGTATTCCAAGGGTTGCCCCAAATGCCTGGATATCCTATAAAGCTCTTCGTTGGAAATCCCCATCTTCCCATTTTCTACCTGACTAAGCTTACTCCGGTTAATTCCGGTGATACGGGAGACTTCTTCTT
Source organism: Syntrophorhabdus sp. (assembly GCA_020724025.1). The sequence goes on from DYHU01000161.1 coordinate 3,832, forward strand.
GGGTATATCCGTTAACCTCTCGTAATTCCTTGAGTTTTCTTCCAATTAAAGGGTCCATATTATATAAATTTACCAAAATTATGTTAATATTTTAAACATTTGTTTATATAAAATAATAAATTAAGTTATATTTGTCAACAAAAAAATTTATTATTCCCCTTTGACAGGAGCTTAGACTTCGATGATGTTGAACTGTTCCTGGTGAAAGCCGGACTTGGCCTTGATCACGACCTTCTTTTTCAACTTTCTTTCCAGTTCCTCCACCCTGGCCCTTTCGTCCTCGTAGAGGAGGTCTGCCACGTCCGGGTGGGCCTCGACCACGATGCTGTGGCCTCCCAGTTCAGAGGCGGTTCTCTCGATTTCACGGAAGATGTCGTAACAGACCGTGACCTTCGATTTGACATGCCCCGCGCCTTCGCAATAGGGGCATGGCTCCCCAAGGACTCTCGAAATGTTTTCACGCGTCCGCTTCCGGGTCATCTCCACCAGCCCCAGTTCCGAAATCTTAAAGATGTTGGTCTTCTGCCGGTCCTTTTTGATGGCCTCCTCCAGGGCCTGATAGACCTTCTCTTTATCCCCCTCCCTCTCCATATCGATGAAATCGATGATGATGATCCCTCCGATATTGCGAACCCTCAACTGGTAGGCAATCTCCTTGGCCGCCTCAAGGTTCGTTTTCAGGATCGTATCGGCCAGATTCCTCTTGCCCACATACCGGCCCGTGTTCACATCGATGGCCACCATCGCCTCGCTGGTATCGATGACGATGTAGCCTCCTGATTTAAGCCAGACCTTCCTCCCCAGGATCTTGTCGATCTCCATCTCAATGCCATAGGCATCGAAGATTGGCTCTTTCTCCTCGTAGAGGAGGATCTCATATTTCTGCTTGGGTATGTAGGTGTTGATGAAAGAGACGATGTTCTCGTAATCCTCTTTCGAATCGATGATGATCCGGTTGATCTGGGGGGAGAGGAGGTCACGGATCATGCGGAGGATTAATGTCAGGTCACTGTGGACGAGAGAGGGGACAGAGGCATTCTCCTTCTTCTTCTGGATGTTGCTCCAGAGCTGGAGAAGGAACTCCATATCATTTCGAATCTCCTCGGGCTCCGCCCCTTCGCTCGCCGTGCGGACGATGATGCCACCCGAAGGAGGTTTGACGGACTGGGCGATCTCCCGCAATCTCCTTCGTTCCTTCTCATCCCTGATCCTGCGCGAGACACCCACATGATCCACCGTGGGCATGAAGACGAGGTAGCGGCCAGGGAGCGTGATGTGGGAGGTGATCCGGGTGCCTTTGGTGCCGATGGGTTCTTTCGAGACCTGAACCAGCACCTCCTGGCCCTCAAAGAGGAGATCCTGGATCTGCGACGGAGCATTGAGATGGTTGGTCATCTCCAGGCCCAGAAAGCCCATCTCCTCATACTCTTCCATCCCTCCATAGACATCGGCGACATAGAGGAAGGCGGCTTTCTCCAGTCCGATGTCGACGAAGGCGGCCTGCATGCCCGGCAGGACCTTGACGACCTTTCCCTTACAGATATTTCCGATGATCCCCCGGTCCCGGGTGCGCTCGATGTGGAGTTCTGCAAGGACCCGATCTTCTAATAGGGCAACCCTTGTCTCCTGAGGCGTTACATTGATGATGAGTTCATTGGCCATAAGATGCTCCTAAAAGTAAAAAACATGGGATTGGAATACTGGAATGGTGGAATGATGGGTTTTACAGAGAAGAGCAATCCACCAATTATTCATAACTCTTAGAAACCAATATTCCATTTTTCCAAAATTCCATCATTCCAATTTGATGACTCTACAACGGGCGAGCGCTTCTCCTTCCAGACCCAGCAGGGCTTCCAAGGCCTCCAGAGGCTTCGCCGTCTTTCCGCTGAGGCTCCGAAGGACGAGTTCTAAACCCGGGCCGGCCTTATCGTCCGATTCTTCCGTTTCTTCCTTTACTTCGGCCCTCTCGATCAGAGGAAGGAGATCGATCCTCCTCTTCTTTTCTTTTCTCTCCTGGAGGATGAAGAGTTCTTGTTTCTCCATGGCCTTTTTCAGTCTTGATTGGGCCTCTTCTTTTGAGAGGAGATGGTCCAGAGAGATCCGATAGACCGACCGGTGCGGAGGAGAGGAAGACGGAAAGGGGAATAGGACTTCCCTGGCCTCAATAATTTCAATTCCGTCCGGAAGGGTCTGATTGAGCCTTTCCATCAATTCCGTTGAAAAGATCCTTCCTTCCAGTTCCATGTCAACGATCTCTCTTAGACTCTCCACTCCCACCGGGAGGGCCTTTTCGAAGATGATCCTCGGCATCGGATGAAATCCCTCGGAGTAATGCAGGGGAAGAGCGGCCCTCTTTGCCGACCGGTAGAAGAGATGGGCCAGTTCGAGGTGGCTGACGAACCGGATTTCCCCTTTTTTGACAAAGGTCAACCGAAATTTCATCCCGAGCCCCTTCTTTCGAATCCCGCCCTTCTCCATCTTTTTCGAGGACTCCAATTCTGCAGGACGGCCTTCTCTCACGGCGATATGTTCCCCATCACAGAGACCGCAACGATGACAATCCCCGGCTGTACAGGCAGGGCTGATCTTTTCCTCCAAGCCTTTCTGATACTCCTTCCTTAAGAAATCGGATCCGATTCCTGTTTCAATGAAAGACCAGGGAAGGGTTTCTTCAAAATCCTTTTTCCGGGTGTAGAATGCCATCTCCAGACCTGTCTTCTCAAAGGCCTTTTTCCAAAGATCATAGTGAAACTGGTCGCTCCAGCCGTCGAACCGGCATCCCAGCCGATGGGCCTCGACCAGAACACTCGATAGATTTCGATCTCCCTGTGAGAAGACCCCTTCGAGGAAACTGAGATGGGGATCCTGCCATTTGAGGCGGATGTTTCTCTTTTTCAAATTTCCCTTTAAAAATTGGAGTTTCTCTTTCATCGCTTCAAGAGAGATTTGCGGTTCCCATTGAAAGGGGGTATGAGGTTTGGGCACAAAGGTGGAGACGCTCACGCTGATCTGGGGATAGATTCTCTGGCGTTCTCCCCCGGATGCGATCCTTCTGGAGAGGTCGATGATGGACCTTAAGTCCTCCTCCTTCTCGGTGGGGAGGCCCATCATGAAGTAGAGTTTGAGGTTCTTCCAGCCCATTGAGAAGAGATCCCTCAGGCCCTGAAAGAGGATGGCTTCATCCAACTCTTTATTGATCACCCTGCGAAGCCTTTCAGTTGCGGCTTCAGGCGCAATGGTGAATCCTGTTTTTCTGACCCGTTTCACTTCCCCTGCAAGATGGCCGACGATGCTTTCGATCCTTAATGATGGAAAAGAGACCGCCACCCGCTTTGACTCGAATTGGTCCATAAGATTCGAAAGAAGGGGTCCGATGGAGGAATAGTCTCCAGCGCTGAGGGAGAGCAGAGAGATCTCTTCATAGCCCGTCCGTTTTAGTGACCCTTTGAGGATCTCCACGATCGCTTCCGGATCTCTCTCCCGGTAAGGCCGGTAGATGAACCCGGCCTCACAGAAACGGCATCCCCGTTTACACCCCCGGGCAATCTCCACATTGAGGCGGTCATGAACCACCTTCATATAAGGGACTATGGGACAGGTGGGGAAAGGGGTGCGGTTGAGATCAGAGACCAGTCTCTTCCGGATCTTATGGTCCCGACGGAGGCCAGGAACATAGACGCCATTCAATTCCGAGAGGGATTTTAAGAGATCATCCTTTTTACCATGAGACTCTTTCCATCGGATGGCCAGATCGCAGATTTCAAGCGCCGCTTCCTCACCATCTCCGATGACGATGGCATCGAAGAAATCAGCCACAGGCTCTGGATTGAAGGCGGTCGGGCCTCCGGCGATGATGAGTGGAAAACGGTCATCCCGATCCTTCGAATAGAAGGGAATGCCGGAGAGATCGAGCATGTTGAGGACATTGGTGAAGCAGAGCTCATACTGAAGGGAGAAGCCGAGGATATCGAACTGATTGAGAGGGATGGATGATTCGAGAGAGGAAAGGGGGATCCCTTTTTCCCTCAAAACCTTCTCCATATCGACCCAGGGAGCAAAAACCCTTTCGCAGGCCACCCCGTTCTTTGAGTTAAGGATGTGATAGAGAATCTGGATGCCGAGGTGGGACATCCCCACCTCATAGACATCCGGAAAGGCGAGGCAGAAATTGAGCCTGGCCCCGGCAGGGTCTTTTCGAATCGAATTGATCTCCCGGCCCAGATACCTGACCGGTTTTGAGACAAGCGAGAGGAACTCTTTCACTGACAACCATCCTCAATCTATTTTAAACATGAAAGGGGAGGTCCCCCTTATCCTCCAACTTATTTATTAAGGGTCTCAAAATTGAATTGACATGTTCCACAAAATCTCTCCTTGCCCCTGGTTGCCAAATCCCGCGAAACGCGGGACTCCCTTTGGTATCTTTTCCCTGCCGGAAGCAGGCAAAGGGAGGTGAGGAGGGAT
>DYHU01000162.1 GCA_020724025.1 Syntrophorhabdus sp.
TACGGACGCCCCTACGAAGGCATACTGGCAACCTGGGGATGTAGTCTGATATTGCAGCAGATGGCCAGAAATATCTTTGGGGCGAACAATGTGGATGTCGCCAGTCCAGGCTGGCTTGGAGGAGGCATCCAAATCATGACGGGTCTGCAACTTCCTTATAACCGTCTATTCATTCTTGCTCTCACCAGCATATGTGTGATGGGAATATATCTGTATCTTTACCGAACGGCGCAAGGACGCCGCATGCGGGCTGTCATGCAGAACCGGGATATGAGCGCCTGTTTGGGAATCCGAACCCGCAAGGTGGACACTTTCACCTTTGCATTGGGCTCGGGCCTGGCAGGGGTCGCAGGTAGTGCTGTCAGCCTCCTGGGATCGATCGGCCCTTCCACCGGACAAAATTACATTATTGATGCGTTTATGGTCGTAGTGCTGGGAGGAACGGGAAGGCTCGCTGGCACAATTGCCGGAGCTCTGGTTATGGGTGTCCTCAATCCAGTCTTTGAATTGATCAGTACATCGAGTATGGGAAAGGTGATCCTCTTCATTTTGGTGATTTTATTCCTTCAGGGAAAACCACAGGGATTATTCTCCTTAAAGACCCGTGCGTTGGATTGAGAAAGTTTCACTAATGAATACAAAAGCTGATAAGTCCACTATCTTCAGGTTTAAATGGTTTGCGTTGGTCATGCTTCTTCTGGCTATGGCACCCTTTTATCTCTCAGACTTTCGTTTGAACTTGTTTGGGAAGTTCTTAACCTTCGCCATTGTCGCCTTGGGCATCGATCTCATTTGGGGGTATGCCGGGATTTTAAGTCTGGGCCACGGTGTCTTTTTTGGCTTGGGCGGGTATTGTATGGGGGCATATCTTAAACTTCAGGCAGAAGAGTTGCCGGATTTTATGGGCTGGAGCGGGCTCGTAGAACTTCCCTGGTTCTGGAAGCCTTTTCACCATTCCTGGTTCGCCTTGCCGATAACCATCCTCATCCCAGTTCTCTTTGCTCTTTTCATCGGCTTTCCAACATTCCATGCAAGGATTAAAGGGGTCTATTTTTCAATCCTGACCCAAGCCTTAGCCCTTATCTTCGTTACCCTTTTCATTGGCCAACAACCCTACACGGGAGGAACCAATGGGATAACAAATCTTCAGGACATCTTTGGGTTTTCCCTGGCAGAACCGGCCACAATGCGCGGTCTTTATGCGGTGACGGTTTTGATGCTCGGGATGACTTACTTATTATGTCACTGGCTCACTCACGCTCAGCTTGGCAAAGTGCTGGTGGCCATTCGAGATGGGGAAAATCGGTTCCGCTTTTTAGGTTACAATCCGACGCTGTTTAAAGTCCTTGTCTTCGCCATCTCTGCGGGATTGGCTGGTTTGGCAGGAGCCCTCTTTGTCCCTCAGGTGGGCATTATCTCTCCGTCGATGATGGGTATCCTTCCTTCTGTGGAGATGGCCATTTGGGTGGCTGTTGGAGGGAGAGGCACTTTAAAAGGTGCCGTGATTGGAGCTGTTGTAGTGAATGCAGCCAAAAGCTACTTCAGCGAAAACTTCCCTGAACTCTGGCTATATTTCTTAGGAGTGCTTTTCATCAGTTTCGTTCTTCTCTTCCCTCAAGGGATAATGGGATTTTTACAAAAGGGACGCTTCGAGTGGGCAACCATCATTTTCCGATGGCGGGAAAAGAGATTCGTGAGGTCCTCCTCTCCGAATCGTCTCCCCCGTAAGTGCCTTTGAGAGGAGCAGGTCCATGGCTGTAACGATCATCTATCTGGAAGATGTCACTGTAGACTTCAATGGCTTTAAAGCCCTCCGTGGTGTGAATTTTTTCGTAGACTATGGTGAGCTTCGCGTTTTGATCGGTCCAAATGGGGCAGGGAAGACGACCCTTCTGGATGTCATTTGTGGATGGGTGAAACCGGAAAGTGGACGGGTGATTTATGGGGAAGGGAAAGATATTCACAGGTTGACCGAACATAAAATTGCCCGGTTGGGCATCAGCCGAAAATTTCAAACCCCTTCGGTCTTTATCAACCTCACTCTATTTGAGAACATTGGGCTTTCCTTGCGGCGGAGCGAAGGATTTTGGGACACCCTCTCTTCCTCGTTGACCGGGGAAAATCGCGATAAAATATTTTCTGTTCTGAATATGATCGGCTTAACCTATAAGGCTTACGAGAGGGCGGGGTCTCTCTCACACGGTGAGAAGCAATGGCTGGAGCTCGGTATGAGTATTGTTCAGCAACCCTCGCTGTTATTAGTCGATGAACCAGTGGCCGGGATGACAGGGAGAGAAAGGGAGAAGACAGGTGAACTCCTCCAAGCGATCGCCAAAGACAGATCTGTTCTGATTGTCGAACACGATATGGAATTCGTTCGTCAGATCGCTAAAAAGGTAACGGTTCTCCACGAAGGTACTGTTTTGTGTGAAGGACCTATGGAACGGATTCAAAACGACCCTATGGTGATAGAGGTCTACATGGGGAGGGGAGAAAAAGGAAGATGCTAAACATTGAGCAACTTCGCAGTTCCTATGGCGAAACCCTCATTCTGCAGAATGTCAATCTGGAGGTCCCTGCCGGAGGGATTGTGGCCCTCATGGGCCGCAATGGGGTTGGAAAGACAACCTTGTTAAAAACGATCATGGGGCTCCTCCGTCCGCTCGCTGGTGAGATTATTTTCGATGGTCAGGAGATCACCCACTGGTCACCGGAGAAACGGGCCAGAGGGGGAATTGGATATGTGCCTCAAGGTCGGGATATCTTCCCTTATTTAACTGTGGAGGAGAATCTCTTCCTCGGCCTGGAGGCTCATAAAGCAGGAAGAGGAATGGCTATTCCAGAAGGTATCTTTGATCTCTTTCCCGCATTAAAGAACATGCTTTTGAGGAAAGGAGGGGACTTGAGCGGGGGTGAACAACAGCAGTTAGCGATTGCTCGGGTCTTGGTCTCAGAACCGAAATTATTGCTTTTCGATGAGCCGACCGAAGGAATTCAGCCCTCCATCGTCCTGCAGATTGAAAATACGATTCGCTTCATCAAGGAACAGGGAACGATATCTATCCTCTTGGTGGAACAGTATCTCGAATTTGCCCTGCGTCTTGCAGATTACTATTACATCATGGAGAAAGGATCGATTGTTTCTGAGGGATTGACCAATGCCTTAAGCAAGGAAGCCATCGTAAACCATCTAACGGTATAATTTTGGGGGGGATATCCGCAGCAGAAGGAGACGCGATGAAAATGATTCAGGCTATTGTGAGGCCGGAGAAATTAAAAGATGTGGAAGAACGTTTAAAAAGGGAAGGATTCCCTTCGTTGACCGAGATAAGTGTTCGGGGCCGAGGCAAACAGAGAGGCATCGTCATTGGGGAAATGAGATATGACAAGTTACCTAAGGAACTTTTAGTGGTGACCTGCAAGGATGGTGATCTTCAGAGAATACTGGACATCATTTTAGAAGAAGGACGTACGGGGAATATCGGAGACGGAAAGATTTTTGTGATCAATGTGGAAGACGCCATAACGATTCGCACCGGAGAGCGTGGTGAAAAGGCTTTATGAGAGAGGTGAAATAAATGCATCTGACGCAGAGAGAGAAGGAAAAATTACTCATCTATTTGGCAAGCCAATTGGCTCTTGCGCGAAAGAAGAAGGGTTTGAAACTGAACTATCCCGAGGTGATGGCTGTGATCAGCGCTGAAATTATTGAAGGGGCCCGGGAAGGTAAAAGTGTGACAGAATTGCAAGAAGAAGCAACGAAGATTCTAAAAAAGGAAGAAGTGATGGAGGGCGTGGCAGAGATGGTTGATTGTCTCCAGGTGGAGGCAACTTTTCCAGATGGGACAAAATTGGTGACAGTATTCAATCCCATAAAGTGAGGAGAACGAAGATGAAGCCTGGGGAATATCTATTGCATGGGGAAGACATCGTGTTGAACGAGGGCCGGGAGGTCGTTGAACTGACCGTGAAAAATGTGGACCAGCGGCCTATACAGGTAGGTTCACACTTTCACTTTTTTGAAGTCAATCGGGCATTAGTCTTTGACCGAAAGAAAGCCTTTGGCAAAAGGCTCGATATCCCATCAGGCACAGCAGTACGTTTCGAACCAGGAGAAGAAAAGAAGATCCATTTGATTCCGCTGGGGGGAAGAAGGAATGTTTACGGCTTGAATGGGTTAACCGAAGGCAGTGCCAATGCAGAGAGAGGAGCCGAAAAGGCTCTCTCCAGAGCAAGGAACAAAGGGTTTGAGGAGGTATGAGATGTCTTACGAGATAAAACGTAAAGCGTATGCAGAGATGTACGGTCCAACCATCAAAGATAAGGTGAGATTGGCCGATACCAATCTGATCATCGAGGTGGAAAAAGATTTCACCGTTTTTGGAGATGAATGTAAGTTTGGGGCAGGCAAAGTGATCAGAGATGGCATGGGACAAAGCTCCCGGGCCCAATCTAAGGAGGGAGTTCTTGACCTTCTCATCACTAATGCCTTGATCATCGATTATTGGGGAATTCTGAAGGCAGACATTGGCATTAAGGATGGAAGAATTGCAGGAATAGGTAAGGCCGGTAACCCCGATGTCATGAATGGGGTGGACATGGAGATGGTTATAGGAGCCTCCACAGAAGTAATTTCGGGAGAAGGCCTGATCGCCACGGCCGGGGGAATAGACTCCCATGTCCATTTCATCTCTCCCCAGATTATCGAGGAATCATTAGCCTCGGGAGTGACGACCATGATCGGGGGCGGCACCGGACCGGCCACCGGAAGCTATGCCACCACAGCTACACCCGGCAAATGGAATATTCAAAGAATGTTGCAGTCAATGGAAGCCTTTCCGATGAATTTCGGTCTTTGTGGAAAGGGGAACTCATCTACACCAGGCCCTCTTAAAGAACAGATAGAGGCAGGAATCATCGGCTTAAAATTACACGAAGATTGGGGCTCAACGCCACGAGCTATACATTCCTGTCTGGACATTGTTGATGAATATGATATACAGGTCTGCCTCCACACTGACACACCTAACGAAGCCGGTTTTGTGGAAGATACGATATCGGCTATCAACGGTCGCAGCATTCACGCCTACCATGTTGAGGGAGCCGGTGGGGGCCATGCCCCCGATGTGATCAAACTTTCTGGAGAGCCAAATATTGTGGCATCCTCAACCACTCCGACATTGCCCTATACGCACAATACGGTGGATGAACATCTCTATATGCTGATGGTTTGCCACCACCTCGACCCGAAGATTAAGGAGGATGTCGCCTTTGCCAGCTCACGCATCAGAGCCAATACGATCGCGGCAGAGGACATTCTGCATGATCTGGGCGCCATATCGATCATCAATTCCGATGCACAGGCAATGGGCAGAACGGCTGAGGTAATCATACGAACGTGGCAATTAGCCGACAAGATGAAGAAGCAGCGGGGGAAACTGAGAGATGATTCTCCGGATAATGATAACTTCCGGGTCAAGCGCTATATCAGTAAATACACAATCAATCCCGCAATTGCTCATGGAATCTCCTTTTATCTCGGCTCTCTGGAGAAAGGGAAATTTGCAGATATCGTTCTGTGGAAACCTGCTTTCTTTGGGGTCAAGCCGGAGATCGTAATCAAGGGAGGTTTTATCGCCTATGCTGCCATGGGAGAGGCGAATGGTTCCATCTCTACGGTTCAGCCGATCATGGGTAAGTATATGTTTGGCGGATTCGGCAAGGCCATTTCTCCCGGCGGCATTACGTTTGTTTCACGGCTCGCATATGAAAACGATATCGCACATGAATTCAAATTAGAGAAAAAGATCTTGCCTGTAAATAATTGTAGGCAGATTGGTAAAAAGGATATGGTCTACAATGCCTGGGTCCCAAAGATCGAAATAGATTATAAGACCTATGAAGTGAGGGCAAACGGAGAATTGCTGACCTGTGAGCCGTCCGTTAAATTACCGTTGACCCAAAGGTATTTTCTCTTTTGATCAAATGGATAGGTTAAAGAAGGTGGGTGTTGATTGTTTTCTAACAGATTGCCTAAAATTCAACAAAAACCCCTTTTAAATGACGAGACTTGGGAGGACTCCATTTCTCCCAAGTCTCTAATAATTTTAACGAAAGTTTTCAGTAAACTCTTGCTCCTTCGCTTGGCACAAAGATTGCTGTCTAAATACCAAGGAAGAATGTAGCGTCGGCATTCACTGCCGACGAAATGAGCATTGATAGAAAATAATCGCCCCCATTAAATGGGGGCGATACATCGGGTAGAAAGAGATGAGCGTCTTAATTATTAAGCATATTGAAATTGAAGGACCGGGGTTGATTGAGGACTGCCTCAAGCAGGAGAAAATCCCTTATCAGATTCTTAATCTTAATCCCAATATCCGTCTTCCAAAACCTGACAGTTTTACCCATATCGTCATCCTGGGAGGACCGATGAATGTTTATGAGGAAGACCGCTATCCTTTCCTGAAAGACGAAGACCTTTTTATTAAAGAAGCGATTCAAAGGGGGAAATCCATCCTGGGAATATGCTTAGGAGCACAATTGATCGCGAAGGCCCTTGGTGCAAAAATCTTCAAAGCCCCTGTCCGGGAGATCGGATGGTATGATGTTTCATTGACAGAAATTGGTTCACAGGATCCTCTTTTTTCCCATTTTCCAAAGACGTTCTCTGTGTTTCAATGGCATGAAGATACCTTTGAAATTCCTAACGGTGGAAAACTGATCGTCACTTCAACCGCTATTCCTCATCAGGCTTTCCGATATGGAGAAAATGCTTATGGTCTTCAGTTTCATCTGGAGGTGACAGAGGAGATGATCTGTGAATGGGTGAAAACTTACGAAGAAGAATTTGAGAGCCAACAGTCTTCTCCCTCATCAAAAGCCGAGATCCTGATCGAAACGGAGACAAAGATTGAAACCTATACGAGAAGGGGAATGGAATTCCTGCAGAACTTTTCCAGACAATAGATTCATACCCCTCACCCTTCCCCTCTCCCCACTGGGGAGAGGGCGGGGTGAGGGGAATTCCGCAATCTGTAATCCCTGCCTGTGGTAGGCAGGCGAAATCTGCATTTTATGGGAGGAGCGAGTGATGAAAATAATTTTGTTTCTTTTATTATTTATGTGCCTATTGATTGCCGGTGCCGCATTTGCTGAAACACCGGCTTCCCCACCACCCAAAGTGGATTCGGGAGACACTTCCTGGATTTTAATTTCCTCTGCCTTGGTCATGCTCATGACTCCTGGACTGGCTCTTTTCTATGGGGGTATGGTCAGGCGTAAAAATGTCCTCGGGACGATCATGCAGAGTTTTATTGCTCTTGGCGTCATTACGATCCAGTGGGTTCTTTACGGATACAGTCTTGCATTTGGGCCCGATATCGGTGGGGTGATCGGAAGTCTCGACTGGATAGGGCTCAGGGGAGTGGGGCTCGAACCCTACCCTGATTATGCCCCCACTATTCCGCACCAGGCCTTCATGATCTTTCAGATGATGTTTGCTGTCATCACGCCCGCCCTAATAACCGGCGTCTTTGCCGAGAGGTTTAAGTTTAAGACCTATCTTGTCTTCCTCATTCTCTGGGCAACCTTTGTCTATGATCCCCTTGCCCACTGGGTCTGGGGTGTGGGAGGCTGGATCAGGAATCTCGGTGCCCTTGATTTTGCTGGTGGTCTGGTCGTCCATATCAGTTCCGGAATTGCGGCTCTGGCCGCAACCTTTGTTGTGGGTAAGAGAAAAGGCTATGGTGAAGAGCCCATGCCTCCCCACAACCTCACCATGACCCTTCTGGGTGCAGCATTGCTCTGGTTTGGCTGGTTTGGTTTCAATGGCGGAAGTGCGATTGCTTCCGGTTCTCTTGCCACCTCGGCTTTTGTTGCTACCCATATCTCTACGGCAGCGGCCGCCCTTTCATGGATGATGGCTGAATGGGCATACAGGGGCAATCCAACGGTTTTAGGCGCAGCCTCGGGTGCGGTGGCAGGATTGGTAGCCGTCACTCCAGCTTCCGGTTTTGTGGGACCTATGTCAGCCCTCCTCATCGGGTTTGTCGCTGGCGTGTTATGTTATTTAGCGATCAATCTCAAAACCAAACTTCGATACGATGACTCTCTTGATGTCGTAGGAGTTCATGGAGTGGGTGGCACATGGGGTGCTCTGGCAACAGGCCTCTTTGCATCCAAAGCGATTAACTCGGCTGGAAACGATGGTTTGTTCTTTGGCAATCCCTCTCTGTTAGCGATACAGGCATTGACAGTCTTAGTCGCATGGATATATTCTTT
>DYHU01000163.1:0-6106 GCA_020724025.1 Syntrophorhabdus sp.
CGATTGTAATTTTTGAATAGGGGTTCTTCTTGAGAAGCATTTCGGCAGCACGGCTTCCAAAATGGCCACATCCAATGATCAGGTAAGAAGGTTTCCTACTGCGCACTTTGTTCGGTATATCCCCAGCCTTTGATATATTCCTTATAAGCATCCACCTCCATTAGATTGATTAGATCACGATTATCCCTCATATGAAGAACGATCATCCAGCCTCCCTCATAAGGCTCGTGATTGATGAGGGTTAATTGATCTATCAACTTATTATTTCTTTTGATAATTGTTCCAGCAATCGGAGAATAAAGTTCAAAGGAAATTTTAGAGGTCTCAAGGACTCCAAACAGTCCCTGTGATCCGATCTCAGTGCCTTCTTCAAATATATCGATGCTTACCAATTCTCCTATCCAAGATTGAGCGAAATCCGTGATCCCAAGGATCGCCTCCTCACCATCAACCTTCACCCAAGTATGATCTTTACTATATTTGAAATTTTCTGGAAAGACCATTCGATGCTCGTTTTTAAATGAAGTGGATCAGAACATCTCGTTTTACCGCCAATCCGAGTTCTGCTTCCGCAGCCTTGATGATCCCGCAAGGCACAGGGCAACTGGCATGGCGAATCACTTTCTTCGCTGCCTGGTAAACGACATCTTCATTGAAGGGAAAACCCAGAATGTCCTGGACTGTAAGGTGAGTTATCAAAGAGGCCATTTCATTAACCTGCTCGCAGTCTGTTTGGATTACAATGTTCGTCTTTTTCAGCCCCACCTTTGTAGCTGTTACGGTGACAAGAAATCCGCAAGCCCCTGGATTAATCTCAACCTTGGTCATCTCTGGTCCGGTCCAATTTTTGCGTGATTGCTTGAATTAAATTCTCCTCAGTGGGGATGAGGCTTTCAAAACAGAGTTCTCCATTGATAGCAATGGAAGGGAGGGACCTAGCACGAAATTTCTTAAACATTTCGATTCCCTCTCGATCCCTCAAACTCCACTCATGGTAATCGATCCTATCTTTAATCTCGTTCGGAAGATCGGCTACTGCTGCCAGCATGTAGACGCAGGCAGCTCACTGTGCAAAATCGGTAACGAAAACATCCACACGAACTTTTTCCATTTGGACTCCTTTATGGAACAATACCGCTGATAATGGCATATCCAAACTTCTCCGAGAGAAGCTGTTCTGCCATCCAATCCAATTCACTTTCATCTCTAACTTCATAAACCCCTAACCGGATGGCATCCTTAAAAGCATCCATCACTTCATTGTATAGGACTGGTAGCTCTTGCTTCCATGGGTCTTTAATATCGGCCGTCAACTCATACCCCTTCACATCTTTCAGTCCTGCCTTGATAAAAATATCCATTGTTTCTCTCAGGGGCTGTGCACCTGCCAGACAACAGGCATAGAGAAGGGGGGTATGCAATTCCTTGGGAATCTCACCTTTAGTGATTACGTCGGAGACAGCCACCTTATGGCACGATTTCACCACAAACGCCATATTTTGGATCACCTGAACCTTATCTCGAAAAAGGCAGAGGGAACATTCGCTGATCGCAGCATCGAAGGAACCTCTTTCAAAAGGCATCTTATGGACATCTCCCCTTCTGAAGGAAGCCAGATGACCCAGTCCTAAATTTTTTGCTTTTTCAGTTGCATGAGCCACCATCTTTTCAGAGAGATCGAACCCTACCACCTCAGCCTTAAATTTCATGGCCACGTAGAGGGCAGTCTCTCCGGAGCCTGAAGCCACATCCAATATTCGGGTTCCTTCTCGGACGCCCACCTCAATGGCAAGTCTCTCCGTATAGTCAATGCCGCCGGGATGAAAGTTTTCAATTCCTTTGATAAGTTGATCCTCATAGTATTTTACAGTAAACTTCTGGAGTCCTTCTCCCCCTGCCATCCCTCTTTCCATGTGTTCCCCCCCCTCCCTCCCCTGCAAGGGGGGAGGGGGAGGAAGTTTTGGTCAAAAAAGTCAGGTGCAACAGCAGCAGTTCTTCTCCTTCTCAGCCTCGGGCTTCTCTGCTGTCACTCGAATGCTGGCGATCTTGCTATCCACCGCTTTCATCTCCTTCTGACCGAGAGGTTTCTCAAAGATTGAGGAATTCGTCTCCTTGAACATGGATATTTCCTCGTGGGAGTAGAGATGCTTTGAGTCGATTGAGATGTTGGCAAATCCAGCCTTCCGAATCTTCGAGAGATAATCCTCCTCCTTTAAAGCGCCCCCAATGCAACTCGTCCAGGCCTCCGGGTTTTGACTTATGAATTTGGGAAGCTTGCTTTGAATGACGATATCTGAGACAGCGATCCGACCCTTCGGTTTGAGAACCCTGAAAATTTCTCGAAAGACGGAATCTTTATCAGGAGAGAGGTTGATCACACAATTGGAGATGACAACGTCAACGGAGTTGTCAAAAAGGGGAATGGCCTCCATTTCACCCAGCTTGAACTCTACATTTATCAACCCCATTTTTTTGGCATTTTCCTGAGCCCGGTTAATCATCTCCTCTGTCATATCCAGACCGATGACCCTTCCCTGGGATCCCACCTTCTTGGCAGCCAGAAAGGTATCGATCCCCCCACCCGATCCAAGGTCGAGGACCACTTCTCCCGGTTTTAGATTTGCGATGGCTGTGGGATTTCCACACCCCATGGACATATCAGCTACTTCTTTGGAGAGATTCTCAATCTCTTCCTTACTATAAAGGGCTTCTACATAGGCTCGATTGGAAGCATCGTCACTGGAACAACAACAACTTTTATTCGCTTCAGCCAGTTTGGAATATTTTTCTTTTACGACTTTTTTGATTGTCTCCTTTTTCGTCGTCTTCTTTTTCATCCTGTCCTCCTTTTCTTTACAGGTTTTTGCAGACGGTCCATCTCTCCGGCTACCTCTCTGGCCAATTTGCGTGCGAGGTCCGGATCGAATTTTTCTTTGGTTCCCCTCATCGTCAAATGAAGTTTTCTAAGGATGTCGGAGATGACCAATCCGCGCTCAACAGGGTGGCTATATTTCTCCGTTCCGATTTGAGCACACCGCTTCTCACAACCGTCCAGGGTTAAAGTGGGAAAGCGATGGGCAAATTCTCTCTCTTGTTCATCGCCTGCAAGGAAAAGGGGAAGACAGATGGTGGCTGTCTGATCCGGTTTGAGCTCTTCCATGAGGATTCGAACGACCGCCCGGGTTAGAGTCCCCTCGGGGATTTCCTCTCCGCAGCAAGCGATGACTCCAATCCGTTTGGGGGGTGTCTTTTCATTCATCCTTATTCCCCATTTTGTCCATTTCATGACAAATTTCATCAGCCAGAAGATGGACCAGGCGTTTGCCTCCTTCCTCCAGATGGAGAACTGTCCCCAGGTCGGGTTCGTTGGAGTTGAGGCCCCTGTATTTTCGAAAAAGATCCATGATCGTGAATGGTATGGGGGTCTTTTCAACCATCCGTTCAATGTTCTTGTATGAACATTTTTTTGCGCAACCATCCACGGAGATACAGGGATTTTTTTTCAGAAGATCAATCGCCTCTTCATCTCCTTTGGTTAAAAGGCCGAGGCAGAGGGTTCGGGCTTTATCGGGCCGCCGACGTTCCACCACTTCATAAACGGCTTCGCGGCAGATGGTCCCGTAAGCCTTTCCAATGCCGCTACAAGGTATGATCACGAAGGTCTTTTTCATGATTGATCTGAGATCATTTATTCGAGCCTTTGTCGAATGGCCTCGATCAGGGTATCCGAGTCAGGAATGGAGTCAAAGACAATTTCTTCATTCATCAAGATAGAAGGTACATTTGGTTTTCGATCTAAATTCTTCCTCACCTGTTTGAGCCTTTCGAGGCCTTCAGGCCCCGATATATCCATCATCGAATAGGTCAGTCGGTCCTTGAAAATAGGGGAGACCTCATCCAGGGCCTCCATGGCCAGTTGGCAGAGGATTCAGTTGGAGGTCCCCACAATCTCGACAATGAGCTTTGCCGTATTATCATTCATACCATCTCCCTCAACTTTCATAAAAATGTGCCAGAATACCCCCCAGCTCTGCTGGGGGGATGAATGGCCTTCCCTCTCCCCTGGGGGGAGAGGGTTAGGGTGAGGGGGAAACGATCTTCTCATCACCCCCACCTTAATCCTCCCCCATCAAGGGGGAGGAGAGTTTTTTGAGGATTTGGATACCCCGCAGCTCTGCTGCGGGGTACTTCATTTACCCCGTTAGAAATAATGCTCCGCTCGGTTTCGAGTCGCAACGACTGGAATTTCTAACGGGGTTTACGCTCAATCTTCTGACTTCGAATGCCACTATAAATGGTTTTGCATGTTGGTGAGACACCTCCCTTCAACCCCCTGGGATTTCCACAAGCCTCAGATTGGAAAAGCCTTTGTTGATAAGAGACGGCGTCTAAAAAGTAAGTAGAAAGATCCAAAGCGTCAGAGAGGCGGAGAGAAAAAATCCATGCCTTTCCATAAGGGTCTTCCTTAAAAAAGTGAGGGTTATCTATCACTGCTGGGTTAACGCTGAGGATAGTTCCGGCGAGAGGGGTTTCGATATATTTGACTTTATTCGTTACAGCAAAAGCGATCGTATCTCCGACAGACACTGATTGCCCCTCCTCGATCAAATACTCTAAACTGACAACACTCCCAGTCAAAATAATCCCAGCTTGGGTCAAGCCAAAGACCAATTCCCTACCGTCTTCTATTGCCTTCGTCCAGAGCTCAAACTTCGGCAGATAATAACGATCTTCCGGAATCTCGACCCGATGTCCACTAAATCCTTCCACAACAAGCATTTATTGACCTTTCCTATTGCTTGAGGGATGTAACCGAAATACTTTTAACCTCCGACTTCCACAAATTCAACAGCTAATTGGTCTCCTTTCGCCTCCAGGATGGAATAAGACCCTTTGTTTCTTCCCATCGGTTTAATTTCACCAACATTAACAAAATGGCGATTTGGGAGTGATTTATATAAAGGATCATTGGTGTGATTAAAAATATAAAGATTGGCCCAGAACTGCTTGGAGAGAGTTTCAAAAGCTGGGTAGACGTATTCATCTCTCAGGTAATCCGTCAGATAGGTGATCGCATTGATGTCTGTCCCATATTTTCCATATTCTGAGTAACCTGGGATCTCCTCCATGGCTCCTCCGTGGAAGGCAATCCCCCTCAGCTTCCCAAGTTGGAACTCAATAAGGCCCGGAAGCTGAGATAAAAATTCTTTACCGGTCTTGGAGACTTCCTTATGCTGGCCGATTCTGAGGTCAGAAGGGTCCTGTAGAAGGATAACTTTCGCCTTGACTAATTGAGAAACGATCTCTTCGTGCAAGGATGTTTCTCCGACGAGACCACCTAAACAGATCAGCCTATCAAGTTTTTTACCGGGAAGTTGTTCCAGGACATTCTTCAGGTTTTGAAGGTCTCCATGTATACCAGAGAATACCCCGATCCTTTCCCACCGCTCTTCAATGGTGAGGATGTTCATCTCCGCGGATGGGAGTCCCTCCTTTTGGTCCAATTCGAGGGCTTTGGCCACCTGGTCAGGGCAAGAAGTGCCTTCGCGACAAGGTATGCCCCTGAGCAGAGGTATTAGTTCTTCAATACGTTTTCCTTGAAGGATTTTACAGATGAGATAAGAGTTTCCTCGGCATCCTCCTCCCAGGAAACTTAACTCCTTGAGGATTCCTCCTTCGATATCTAAGTGAATTTCCTTTGGGCAGATCCCTGTCGGTTTAAAACATTTCTTCATCTGCACATTCCATCTCTTTTCCTTCCAAGACTCTTTCAATGGTTGTTCTCAAAAGGTGAGGACCCGGAATCCTTTCGAATGCTACCTGCTCATTGATCAGAATGGAAGGAATCGGAGGATTCTTCCCCAACTTCTGAGCGAGTTCCAGATATCTCTGCGCGCCTTCTCGCTCCTTCAGAAGAACCACCCGCCACTCTATAAGCCCCTCAAATAGGGGAGCAATTTCCCGCACTGATTTAATGGCGTATTCACAAGGGATGCAATGAGGGCCCTCTGAGATCACTTCTATGAGGAGCTTCTCCTTTTGCAAAGGGAGCATAAGAAAACCCTATTCCAGGAGGATGATGCTATAGTGTTTAAAATGATCGCTG
>DYHU01000163.1:6206-8276 GCA_020724025.1 Syntrophorhabdus sp.
AATTGTTTCGATAGAAATGAGGATGATCCGCTTCCCCGCTCAGAAGCAGGGCGCTTTTATACTCCCTTAAGATATCCTTCGCCTCCTTTACGGTAACTGTGGCAGGAGGGCAACACCAATTTGTATTGTAATGTTCACACCCATAACGACATTTAAGACGCACCCACTGGGCCACCACGATTTGGGAGGTTTTAACAGGATAAACCCATTGAATTCCGTGACGATGGCACAAAGGAGATATCTTCTCCTCCAGGCCGGGGAAGTCTAATATTGGTATCTGCCTGAGCAAGAGATCCCTTACCATTTAGGCCTTATGTTTTTGGAATAGCATCCAGGATATGC
This sequence comes from Syntrophorhabdus sp., assembly GCA_020724025.1. The sequence continues at coordinate 6,549 of DYHU01000163.1, forward strand.
TGGATATGAGGAAATTTATCCTTCATATGGGGCAGATGCATCGACTCCATGTATTCCCTTTGAAAGGCTGAATCCACAGCCAACTCCACATATTCTACCTGCCTGGCAATCACATTGGCTTCTTCTCGTTTCGCTTTGTTGAGCAAGGCAATTCTTGCGCCATCACCGGCCGCATTACCGACCGCATAAACATTCTCCATTTCGCAATCCGGGAACATCCCGATCACCATGGCTGATTCTTTATCAATATAGCTTCCGAAGGCTCCGGCCAAGATTACTTTGTCAAGTTTGGTTACTCCCAGCCTTTTCATCATTAGCTTGGCCCCTGAATAAAGGGCTCCTTTAGCCAGTTGAACCGCCCTGACGTCTTTGATAGACATCGTAATGTCACGGCCAATGGAGGTTTCTTTGGCCCATGCGATGACAAATTCAGATCCAGCATCCCCCTTTCGGATCCTGGGGGACTGGATGTTCATATTGATGTTCCCATTTTTTAGGATAACACCAGCTCTGAACATTTCCGCAATGGCATCAATGATCCCCGAGCCGCAGATCCCTTTGGCCTCGGGGTTTTCCAGCTCTGTATTCCATTCCTCCTTCCCGATGACCTTAAACTTTACTTCACGGGTCTCGGGATCAACTTTAATTCTCTCGATCGCCCCGGGAGCGGCCCTCATCCCAAACTTGATATGGGCGCCCTCCAGGGCCGGGCCGGTGGCACATGAGGATGATATGAGTTTCTGCCGGTTGCCCAGCACCAGTTCCCCGTTTGTCCCGATATCGATGGTGAGAACCATCTCATCTTGGTTGTATGGTTCTTCAGCGATGAGTACACCCACGTTGTCGGCGCCCACAAACCCTGCCTCAATGGGGAGAATATGGACATAAGCCCCTTCATAAATATTCAGCCTTAAATCCCTGGCCTTCACGTTAATAGAGTGATGAAGGGTAGGGGGGAATGGGGCGACCCCGATATGCTCCGGGTAGATATTCATGAAGAGATGGTGCATGGCAGTGTTCCCAACGATGGTCAATTCACAAATATCCTCGGGGGTTATTTTCGCTATGATAGCAACATTCTGAATGAGCTTATTGAGGCCTTCAACAATCGCTCGATTCAATTTTTCCAGGCCATCCTGATGCATCATTGCATAGGTGATACGGGACATCACGTCTTCTCCATAAGGAACTTGGGGGTTCATCATGGAGTCTACGGCTACAATTGACCCTGTAGTAACGTCACACAGGTAGGCGGCTACAGTTGTTGTTCCAATATCAATAGCCAACCCGTAACCCTTTTCTACAAAGCCTGGTTCTATTTTAACCACTTCTTTTTCATTCCAAATGGTGACCGTCACATTCCACTTGCCCTGCCTGATCCGGATGGGCATATCTTTTAGAACGAAGTAGTCAATATCCAAATGATCTAACCCATAAGTTTTTTTAAGTTCCTGGGTTAATCGTTCCCAATCTCCCATGGGTTCGTGCAGTGAAGGAGGGGGGAGTTCCACATAAAATTTTCTGATCGCCGGGTCCAGTTTGATTGCCCGTTCTGTGGCTGCCTTTCTGACCACCTGTTTCCCTGCCCTGCTTTCTTCAGGAACGAAAACTAAGATGTCCCCGTTTATAGCCGTCACGCACCCTAAGCGGTAGCCCTCGGCCTCTTCCTCCGTCTTGATGAATTTCAATTCTTCTTCAGTCAAGCCGAGAGGGGTCAAATGTTCCATC
>DYHU01000164.1 GCA_020724025.1 Syntrophorhabdus sp.
GCCAGCCTGCTCTTTCTTGGGTTTCTCAGCGACGACCGCCTCTGTCGTGATCAGCAGTGAAGCAACGCTGGCCGCATTCTGAAGGGCCAGGCGGACAACCTTTGTCGGATCGATGATACCCGCTTCAATCATATCGGTATACTCTTCCTTATCGGCATCGAATCCAAAATTTCCTTTCTCCTCTTTCACTTTCTCTGCAACCACAGAGCCTTCCAGGCCGGCATTCTGAACGATCTGCCGAATCGGCTCCTCAAGGGCCTTCTGAATGATATCGACGCCGGTCTGCCGGTCAGGCTCAAGTTTCACCTTCTTCAAGGCAGCCAGACACCTCAGGTAGGCGACCCCGCCACCTGGAACAATGCCCTCTTCCACTGCCGCCCGGGTCGCATTCAGGGCATCCTCGACCCGTGCCTTCTTCTCCTTCATTTCGGTCTCAGTCGCCGCTCCCACCTTGATCACGGCCACGCCTCCTGCCAACTTCGCCAGCCGCTCCTGAAGCTTCTCTCTGTCGTAATCAGAGGTGGTCTCTTCGATCTGAACGCGAATCTGTTTGATCCGGCCTTCGATCGCCGAGGAAGACCCCGCTCCTTCCACAATGGTGGTGTTGTCCTTATCGATGACGATCTTCTTGGCCCTGCCCAGATCATCGAGTTTCATCTTTTCCAGTTTGATTCCCACATCCTCCATGACGGCATGGCCGCCAGTCAGGATAGCAATATCCTCGAGCATCGCCTTCCTTCTGTCACCGAAACCAGGGGCCTTGACTGCCGCACACTTCAATGTCCCCCGAAGTTTGTTGACGACCAGAGTGGCAAGCGCCTCTCCTTCCACATCCTCTGCAAGAATGAGCAGGGGGCTGCCGGTCTTTGCGATCTGCTCCAGAATGGGAAGGACCTCCTTCATATTGGAGATCTTCTTCTCGAAAAGGAGAATGTAGGGTTCATCGAGTACCGCCTCCATCTTCTCCGGATCGGTCACAAAATAGGGTGAGATATAGCCCCGATCGAACTGCATCCCTTCCACTACATCGAGGGTGGTCTCCATGCTCTTGGCCTCCTCCACGGTGATGACTCCCTCTTTTCCTACCTTGTTCATGGCCTCGGCAATGATATCGCCAATGGTCTTATCATTATTGGCTGAGATCGTTCCGACCTGGGCGATCTCCTTCTGCTCCTTGACAGGCTTGGAGAGTTTCTTTAACTCCTTGATAACCTCTCCCACGGCATGATCAATCCCCCTCTTCACATCCATGGGATTGGTCCCGGCCGCTACCACTTTATAGCCTTCACGATAGATCGCCTGAGCCAAAAGGGTTGCTGTCGTCGTTCCATCCCCGGCCGTATCAGAGGTCTTGCTCGCCACCTCTTTGACCATCTTGGCGCCCATATTCTGAAAATGATCTTCCAGATCGATCTCCTTTGCCACGGTCACTCCATCCTTTGTGACCAACGGCGAACCGAAAGACTTCTCCAGAACAACATTTCGACCTTTGGGTCCCAGGGTCACCCTCACCACATTGGCCAGAATATTAACCCCTTCTAAAATCGAATTTCTTGCTTCCTGATCAAACTTCAATTCCTTTGCCATGAGACTCCTCCTTTCTCATTCCATTCACTTCTCAATGACTGCAAGGACTTCGTCCTCCCGCATCATCAGATGTTCTTCTCCGTCGATCTTCACCTCCGTGCCTGCATACTTGGCAAAGAGGATCCGGTCGCCCTTCTTCACCTCCATCGGAATCTTTGTCCCGTCCTTCTTAACCCTTCCTGCTCCGACAGCGATCACCTTACCTTCGATCGGCTTCTCTTTGGCCGTATCGGGAATAATGATCCCGCCCTTCGTCTTTTCCTCCTCTTCCAACCTTTTGACGATGAGTCGGTCATGAAGTGGTCTGATTTGCATAGAGATAGACCTCCCTTCTGATCAAGTTTTGCAAAATGTATAATCATCAAAACCCGGTTTGTCAACCCTCCGGCTTTTCAGGCCAAGGTTTATTATTGAATTTTATGACTATAATCATACAGTTAGGAAACAGGGGGATGTTTTCTATCTATAACCTCTTAGTTACGAAGGATAAACGGTTTGTCGAATATGTAACTCAGGGCTTTAGTCCCGCCCTGGCGGGAAAAAATCAGCCCTGCCCGCCCCGCTTCGCGGAGCGAGGCCGGGGAAGGGCTGAGTTACAGGTTATGGTTAACTTAAACACCCGTAACTGAGGGATTGCTTTCTATCTATGGAATCTTGTTGATTTTTTTTAAAAAAAGGTTTATGAAAAGTCTATGAAATTTACACATCCATTCATCGCCACAAGCATCGGGTCTTTCCCCCATCTTGATGAAAGAGAAGTATTGCCTATCATCCTTCGGGATTTTCCCCATATCCCTTTCTGGCCACAGTTGCCCAAACGCTCCTTCCTCGAGGGGATGGTAGCCCAGTATTCCGAGGGTTTCCCCTCCCTGAAATTGGATGAAAAAGAACAGAGGCTCTGGGTTGATACCTCTTCGGGGTTTGAAAAGGAAGTGGAAAGATTCTATCAATCGATAGAGAAGGAGGATCTCGAGTTCTTTCGGATATCCGAAGATTACGCCAGGGGTCTTTGCCTCCTTAAAGACCTCTCCCGGGAGGAAGTTCGAAAAAAGATCAAATACATCAAGGGCCAGGTCACAGGGCCCATCACCTTCGGGCTTGCTTTAACCGATCAGGAAAAGAGACCGATCTTCTACGATCCGACTTGGAAAGAGATTCTCATCCAACACGTCTCATTCAAAGCCCAATGGCTGGAGAAGAAATTCCACGATCTCTTTCCTGGAATCCCGACGATCATCTTTTTCGATGAACCCGGTCTCTCCGCCTTTGGCTCCGCTTTTTCAGGCCTGAACCAAGAGGATGTGATCCTCTCCCTCAACCAATGCTTCACCGCTGTCGAAGGATTAAAAGGGGTTCACTGTTGCGGAAATACCGACTGGAGCCTGCTTCTTTCCACCGAACTCGACATCCTCAGTTTCGATGCCTACGGATATCTTGAAAATCTTTCCCTCTATCCGAAGGAATTAGGAGCTTTTCTCGAGCGAGGAGGGATTTTGGCCTGGGGTATCGTCCCAACGAGTGAGGATGTGTTAAAAGAGGACGCTCAGAGTCTGGTGAAGCGTTTCAGGAAAGGGGTTGAGATACTTTCAAAAGAAGGAATCGATCCGGCGCTCCTGGAGAGGGCGATCCTCACCCCCAGTTGCGGCACCGCCTCCCTTCCTATCCCGCTTGCCGAACGGGTGTGCCAACTTACAGCAGAAGTCTCGAAGAGACTGAGGGAAAAAAAGTAGTGGAATAATGGAAAACTGGAATTTCGAGGAAAAACCCAGCATTCCATTATTTCAATATTCCATCACTCATCTGGTTCGTCCTGCAATAGCCGACTGATCTTGTCCGGGTTTCGTGACTTGTATATTTTCAGAAGATTACGATAACCGTTGAGATCAAACTCAACTCCTTCCTTGAGCACGGGAAAGAGGAACTTGATCAATATTGTCATGAGGAGGTGAATGGCTTCGTGCCGTGTGCGCTTGCTCCTGGTCATGGCATTAAAGAATTGAAACGCTTCGATGGGGTTCCGGTCTTCCACCTGTTTTTCGGCAGCAGCATGAAAAGTGATATGCAAAAACGGATTAACCTCGCTTTCCGGGTCGAACTGGCGATCAGCCAGGACGTCAGCAAATTCAAACTGATTAAAGTACTCATCGGAGTGGGCAAGCATGATTTTCGCCAGCCGTTGTTCCTCTTCGTCAAGGCCCTCTAACTGCCCGCTTTTGGCCTTCTGCCATAGAAAATGAAAGTGTTGTCGGTTTGATTCCCGAAAGGCGTCAAATAACGTATCCGTCATTTTTATATTCCTTTCCTGAATAGAACCATCTCATTTAATTTAGCTTTCACAAAAATGCGAGAAACCTATCAGGCCATTCTTTTTCATCTAAGAATAGAACATGATGTTTCAGTCCTTCCATTCCCTTAAAACATCCTATCGACCGCCATCCGAAATCTTGAAGAGCGGTTTACCCCGTTAGAAAGGACGGGGCTTTAAACCCCGCCCTTTCTAACGGGGTAAAAAGGAAAAAAAGCGCATAGAATCCTTAAGATGTACTGTTTCTTTTAAATCCCCATTAACTCCGCTGAGTCAGTGTAAGGAATAATTGCTCCGTTGGGCTGTTTCTTCCAGATTTTTTCTTTATGGGCGGCATCATATACCAATCGCTCTGTAGGAAGTTTCAGGGCAATCCTGGCGATAATTCTTCTTTCTTCAGGGCTAAGAGGTTCAGCCCTCGACTCATCGGCCTTTATGATGTCATCAATCAAGTCTTTATAATTATTCAACTGAGGCCCGTAAGGAAGAGCAGCATAGGTGGAACCGGTCATGCTTTCCCCTGTTTCCCGGTGTGCTACCATATCTGCATACCACAGGTATTTTGCTGCAAAAAGCATCTTATCGTTTTTCTTTAAAATATGTCTTCCAAGGACGGACTCAAATTCTTTCAATACCAGCTTTATCCTTGGAATTAAAAAATCCCTGTTTCCCGTGAAATGATCACCAATGTTTCCACCTCTCAAAGCAATACGAAGAGCATAATCCATGGATTTGCTCTGGATGGAACCTCCTTCCCACCTCTTTATGCTGGCAATTCCCACATTCATTCGCTCGGCAAGGGTCGCTTGAGTTAAGTTCATCTTTCTTCTTCCTTCAACGATCTCTTTACTTGTCAACAAACCAACTGATTTACGATAGGCATCAGCAATAGTCTTCTGAATGGTATCCGTTTGTTCAGCTGTACCCGCTTTTGTCCTGCACACCCTACACATATATTGTTCCACGTGAACTTTTATGCTAACACCCCGAAAATTAATTTTTTCTGTGGTTTGTCTAATCACCATTTTCCCATGTCCCTTAGGACATTCTATTTTTACATCTCTCATATTATTCACCTGCTTTGCCCTTCCTCTCCTCATGCAAAGATACAACCCACATCCTTTGTCCTTTGAAGGCAAACTTCAAATAGATTATGCCTCCAAAATGTGTACTTGCCCATCGAAAGGTGAAAAGCTCGCAATCGAGAATGTCACTTTCATACGATTTTCGTGGTGGATACCCACCAGCATAATCATCAGGTGTTATCTCTTCCAGAAGATTGACGAGAATATTGGAAATACCTTCGATGGTAAATCCTAATTTTAATACATCAGCGGCGACACTAACCGGATTCAAGATGGAAATTCGATTCTCCGATACCGCCTCTTTTGCCTGTTTTATCTTACGGTTGATTTCTTTATGAGAAGGGCGATCCATATCTATTATGGTGTCAATTGATACCTTTTGTCAACAAAAAAATTAGGCAACCCATGCATTCAAGTCGAAAATAATGCGGTGATCATAATTTGTGGCCACCTCCTAGAAACCATCTTGAGGTGCCCATTTGAACTTTTTTTTAGACCTAATCGCTTTGGAAATCAACTATAAAAGATGGCGAATTGATTCGAAGTAAGCTCGATTTTTAGAAGTATTTCCCGAATGAAGGGGGCTGGTCAGGCCCCTTCATACATAAAATCACTGCGAGAAATGTTAGAGGGCACCCTATGCTTGCCTGCGGTAGGCAGGGACTCCCGAATCGCGTTGCACAGAATACCGGTTCTACAAATAATCTACACGATGTCTTTTACGCTATGCTCTATGCCCTATACCCTCTGCCTTTTGCCCTTTATTGGTCCAACTTGGAGAGGGGCACACCTCCATATCCTATATTCTCTTTGGGAACTTCATTGAGGATAATTCTAACCTTATCCGCTGGAATCTGAAGTGTCTCGACAATGGCATCCGTCACTTTCTTAATGAGTTGTTCCTTCTTCTCCTGTGTTCTTCCTTGAATCAGGCTAATCTGAACGATGGGCATAGGTTTCTCCTTTCTATGCCCCTCACCCTTCCTCTCTCCCCCGAGGGGAGAGGGCGGGGTGAGGGGGTTAAGGTTTAAAGACTCTTGACCACGAATCTTTCCCGTTCCCAAATTTTTCTAAAATCTCAAGGGCCAACTCGATTCCATGGGCCACAGGTTCTTCTCCAATCCCGGGTGCCGTAAAGACATAGACCACGATATTTCTGCTCGATGGATCGACCTTCGTTCGAAAATCAGGGCCTTGGAAGAGAGAGCAGACAATTTCTTTCTCATCTCGAAGAACGATCTCGTCTCTCTTACAGAAAATTGTCTTGCCTGAAACAGCCTGAAATCTTTCTCCCTCCTGGGCAAGGTCGAGCCTCCATGCACCCTCAAAACGATCCAGGTCCTGAATGGCCATCAAAATTCCATGATTCATCTCTGCTATGATATGAGTATCGATATAGAGATTGTGGATGGGGAATCCCATCTCAACGGTCCGCTTCAAGTGACCCGGAAGGGGACAGGGATATCCCCATTCTTTAAAAAATTGATCGTAAAGTTGGATGCGCCCTTCGATCTCGGAAAGATGGGTCCTCCTTTTCATCTTTCTCAGGAGTTCCCTTTTGTGGAGTTTGAAGTCTTCGTTCTTCTCAAAATAGGCGCAGTCCTGAACGGTTCCGATCCCAAAACCAAGATCAGGAAATTTTTGTCGGTAAGCATCCGTGATGGTAAGAGAGACTTCTTGTTGCATAGTAATCAATTATGACGGGGGCGACACTCCGACCCACGGAAATAGTCTTTGGGTTACGGTTACGAAGCCCGTTTCGGTTGATAGTTACACGGTTATGGGTGACGATGCTGGTATCGAAGCATGAAGCTCGAAATTAGAAGTTCGAGAATCTAGTATCCATATACGAGATTCGATACGAGCTTCGACAACAATAAACGTCAATTTCAATATAACGATACGGGCCTCGTTACCCTTACCGTTAGACTTTTTATTTTCCAAGCCGCTATTCCGGTACAAAGAGGCGTCTCATCTTGTGGATCTCTCGAATCCGCATCTCCGCGTAGCGATTGGCTGCCTCTAAGGGCAAGATGCCTTCCTTTTTAGCTATTTCAAAGATATGGAGGAGGCGATCATAAATCCTCTCCGTCTTCATCCTCACCCGTTCGGGATGATAGCCCTGTTCCTCATCGATGGCCTGGATGACGCCTCCGGCATTGATGATGTAATCCGGTGCATAGAGAATCCCGCGTTCATGGAGCATCCGGCCGTGGCGCTCCTCATCCTTTAATTGATTGTTGGCACAACCCGCAACGATCTTGCATTTCAATTTTGGAATGGTCTCATCATTCAAGATGCCGCCAATCGCACTGGGAGAGAAGATTTCACAATCCACTTGGCAGATGGCTTCGGGTTTGACTGCTTTGAATCCATACTTCGTCTGAAGGCTCTGAAGGGTCTTCTCGTTGATGTCCGTGGCGATCACCTCCAGACCCCCTTCTTTTAAATATTCCAGTAAGGGCTCACCCACCGCCCCAAGTCCCTGAACAGCAATCTTCTTTCCTTTTAAGTTATTATCGCCCCAGATGAACTTCGCGCATGCCTTAAGCCCCACAAAGACTCCGTATGCGGTGATGGCTCCTGTATTTCCCGAACTTCCCTCCTCTTTCGGCCTTGCCCCGATGTAGCGGCTCTCCCTGCCCATGATCGAGCCGTCCGTCTCATTGAGGTTCAGGTCAGCGGCTCCGGTGAAAAAACGGCCATTCAACATTTCGACAAATCTCCCGTATGCCCTGAGGTAGGCTTCATTCTTATCTTTCTTTGGATCGCCCCAGATCACCCCCTTCCCTCCTCCTCTGTCCTCATCTGCGGCCGCACATTTATAGGTCATGGCCCTGGAAAGTCTCATCGCATCCTGAAGGGCATCCTCCATGGAGGCATAGTTGACCATCCTCGTCCCACCGCAGGCGTGACCGAGCGTGGTGTCGTGGATGGCGATGATCGCCCTCATTCCTGTCTCTTTATCGTAGTTGAAGATGACCTGCTCATGCCCTGCCTTCTTCATTAACTCGAATATATCCATCTTTATCCCCCCTTCCAAATCTTTCGTCTTTTCTTAATACCCTATCTATTTTTTGATCCCCTGTCAATTTATCCCCCCACCTTTCTCCTCCCCCACTGGTGGACTGTGTCGTAATTAGCCGTTCCCCCTTCGACAAGCTCAGGACGAACGGCTAATTAATTCATCTTAAGTAACATTTTAGCTCTTTGAAACGGGCTTCTTCGACGGTTCACTTTTTCCGTCATTCCCGTGAAAACGGGAATCCAGGACCAAGAAAATGAGATCT
>DYHU01000165.1:0-1974 GCA_020724025.1 Syntrophorhabdus sp.
CATATCTCTTGAGAAGCCTGCCCAAGGAGAAAAAGAAATCCAATAAGAAAAAGTCCTCTTATCAGCCCATCGTTCCGGCGGTGGATCAGGCCTCACGCATTCTCCTCTGTCTTGGCAACACCTCGGGTTCCAGGATGGGCCTGACCGAGATATCCAGAGAGGTCGGGATTCATAAAAGCAAAGGGTTCTCCATCCTCAACACCCTTAATCGGTTCGGGTTTGTTGAAAAGGATGCTCAGACGAAAACGTACTCGCTCGGCCCCGGCTTGCTTTTTCTGTCACGCAATGTGCTCGACCATCTGTCTTATCCAGAGGTGGTCGCCCCCTTTTTACAACACCTGGCCATTGAAACGAATGGCACCGCTCTGTTTGGGCTGATCAACGGAGAACACATATTCGTTGTCGGCAAACATGAAGGAAATCAGAATATCGGGTTTACCGTTCGACTGGGACACAAGTTTCATATCACCCTTGGGGCACACGGAAAAGCCATTTTGGCTTTCATGCCTGAAGCCGAAAAAGAGAGAATCCTGTCAAGGAAAAAACTCTACTTCTATTGGAATCCCTCAGACATGGATAGGAAACTTCTCAGAGATGAGCTGGCCAGATGCAGGGAACTGGGTTTTTCGCAGGATATCGGCAAAATTACACCTGGGGTCAATGTCGTGAGCTCGCCTGTCTTTGGTCTCCGTGAAAAATTGATCGGATGTATCATCCTCATCGGAACCTTCCCTGAGAACAAGATTCAGGAATACGGGCCCAAGGTAACCGGCATCGCCCGCCAGATTTCACGAAAACTCGGGGCCGATGTAGAAACGATCTACTCGAAGCGATCTGAAGAGGCAATGGGATAGGAGGAAAGATGAAATACTGGAATCCGTACTTGGAAACGCTGCCCAGAGAGGCGTATGATCAAATTGAGCTTTCATACTTTCGGAAGATGTTCTCCTTTGCGAAGGAGCATTCCGCCCTCTATCGGGAAAAGCTGAAAGGAATGAATGGGAGTGATATCCGGTCTCTTGACGACCTCAAGAAGATTCCCCTCACTGAAAAAGAGGAGATGAGGAAATATCAGGAGGTGGAGCCCTTCCCTTATGGAGGGCTTCTGGGAAGCGATATCGAACAGGTGACCACCTTCAGACAGACCAGCGGCACGACCGGAAAACCCATTTATGTCCCCGAAACATATGAAAGCTGGCAATGGAGAATTGAGGCCTGGTGCCATATCCTTTATATGGCCGGGTTCAGGCCCCATCACCGCGTTTTTCTGCCCTTCGGTTATAATGTCTATGTCGCCTTCTGGGAAGCCCATTTTGCCTCTGAAAAGGTGGGATGTGAGCTTGTCCCCGGAGGGGCGCTCGACACAAAGGGAAGGATCCACAAGATTCTGGAGATCCGGGCCAACGGGATGATGAATACGCCGACCTACGGTCTACACATTGCCGAGGAGGCTAAATCCATGGGCATTGATCCGGCCTCTCTCGGAATCGAAAGGATGCTCTGTGCCGGGGAGCCGATGCCAACTGCAACGAGAAAAAGATTGGAGGAACTTTTCAACTGCCATGTCTTCGACCACATCGGCGGAACAGAACCTTGCGCCTGGGCCGGAATGTGTGAGGAGAAAGACGGCCTGCATATCATCGAGCCTTTCTTTATCGTCGAGATCCTTGATCGCGAAACGCTCCAAAAAGAGGTGAACGAAGGTGAGGTTGGAGTCGCAGTGGTCACCCCTCTCGGCAGAAGGTCTTTTCCCCTGATCCGTTTCAATACAAAGGATCTCGTCATCAAAGGGAAGGATTCCTGCCGATGTGGAAGAACCTCAAGGAAGATCAAAGAGGTGGTGGGAAGGACGGATGATCTTCGAAAGGTCCGGGGAGTGCTCTTCTCGCCAAAGACGGTGGAGGAGGTGATCCGGAAAGAGTTTCAAGAGGTCGAGGAGTTCGAAATTATTGTGGAGAGAAGAGGCCTGATGGA
>DYHU01000165.1:2074-8256 GCA_020724025.1 Syntrophorhabdus sp.
GAGGCAAGGAGGAGAACTGATGGAAGAGGTAAAAAAGATTCGAACGGCATGCCGGAGCTGTCACGGAGGCTGCGGGGTTATTGCCCATGTCAAAGACGGCAAGGTGGTAAAAGTGGAGGGAGATCCAAACTCCCCCATCAGCCATGGAACCCTGTGCACCAAAGGCCTGGCGATCACGCAACTGGCCTACCATCCCGATCGGGTCCTCTATCCCATGAAAAGAATCGGTGCAAAAGGGGAAGGTAAATGGGGACGAATCTCGTGGGACGAGGCTTTGAATACCATCGCGGAAAAATTCAAAAAGGTGATTGAAGAATACGGGCCGGAGTCGATCGTGGTAGGCCAGGGAACCGGCAGGGATTATGAAAGTCATCTCTACCGCTTTGCAAATCTCCTGGGAACACCGAATGTTCTGACCGCCGGGCATATGTGTTATGTCTCAAGGGTCGGCTCAACCCTGATCACCTGTGGTACTCTGCCCATCGCCGATTATGAAGGTGGACCCAAATGTATTGTCATGTGGGCCTGCAATCCGCAGTGGACCAACCCGGATGAATATAAGGGGGAAAATTTCTGGAGGGCTTACAAAAAGGGAGCTAAGCTGATCTGCATTGATCCTCGAAGGGGATTTATTGCGAACAAAGCTGACCTCTGGCTACAGATCCGTCCGGGAACAGATGCTGCGCTCTCCATGGGCTTTCACCGTGTCATCATCGAAGAAGAACTTTACGATAAGGAGTTTGTGGACAATTATATCAATGGCTGGGATGCCTTTAAAGAAAGGGTGATGAAAGATTATCCCTTGGAAAAGGTTCAAGAGATCACTTGGGTGGATAAAGATCTCATCCGGAAAGCGGCGAGGATGTATGCTACCACCAAGCCGGCCTGCATCCATTGGGGCGTCCCCACGGAACAGACCATCAACTGCGTCAATTATACGCGCGCCACGACCGGACTGATGGCCATCACAGGCAATCTGGACGCCCCCGGAGGGAACGCCCTTTTTGTGAACCCGCCCACACGCACGGTGGCTGAATTTGCACGGCACAGGGATCTTTCTCTGGACCAGCAGAAAAAGAGGCTGGGTGGAGATCAGTTTAAACTCGGGGCCAGGGTCGCCCTGATCAATCCCAAGAAGGCATGGGATGCCATACTTACCGGCAAACCTTACCCCCTTAAAGCAGGGATCCTGTGCGGCAGCAATCCGGTGGTCACAAGGGCCAACGCCAAAGAGGCCTACGAGGCGCTGAAGAAGCTGGAGTTTCTAACTGTCATCGATTTCTTCCTGACACCGACGGCGGAGCTGGCTGATATCTTCCTGCCTTCTGGCACCTGGCTCGAACAGAACCATGTTGCGGACAACTGGAAGCGGCATGGTTATGTGTTGGCCAGGCAGAAATGTGCACAGATCGGCGAGTGTTGGCAGGACCACAAGATCTTTCTCGAATTAGGCAAACGGATGGGCCAGGAGTGGTGGCCTACTGTTGAGGACGCGCTCGATTATCTGCTCGAGCCCGCTGGACTGACCTGGGAGCAATTCAAAGAGAAAGGTTATCTCCAGGGCGAAATGGTTTACTACAAATACAAACAGAGAGGCTTCTCCACTCCTACCAAGAAAGTGGAACTCTATTCTACCGTCCTGGAGAAATGGGGATACGATCCCCTTCCCAAGTATGTTGAAATTCCTGAAAGTCCGGTTTCAACACCACACCTCCTAAAAGACTACCCGTATATCCTGAATGCGGGACTGCGTACCCCGACCTTTTTCCATTCAGCGAATCGACAAATCCCTTCATTAAGGGAGATCCGACCGGATCCCATTGTGGAGATCCATCCTGAGACAGCGAAGAAACATCATATTAAGGACGGGCAATGGGTTACCATCACTTCGCCGAGAGGGCGCATCAAGCAGCGTTCAAAACTTAACGACAACATTGACCCAAGAGTAGTGGTTGCAGAGCATGGGTGGTGGTTCCCTGAAGTAAAAGATCCGGGGCATGGCTGGAATGTATCCAATGTCAATATCCTGACCGACAATGCCTATGAAACTCTGGACCCTGCCATGGGCTCAACGAATCTAAGGGTCTGCTTGTGTAATATAGCTCCGTGCGAAGAGTAGATAAAACAGGAGGAAAGCGATGGGAAAAGTATCCTTAATGCTTAACGAGTATGAATGCATGGGTTGCCATGCCTGTGAAGTGGCCTGCAAACAGGAACACGGCCTTGGTGTCGGCCCGAGGGTGATCAGAGTGATTGAGAGGGCTCCCTATTTTAAGCCCCTATTTTGTCACCACTGTGAAGATGCCCCCTGTGCCCTGGCCTGTCCAGAAGGTGCGATCACCAAGGACCCAAAGACCGGGGTCGTTCTTGTTGACAGCGAAAAGTGTAACGGCTGTAATGCAGTGGCGGGTAAGTCTGAACCTGAAAAACAGGAGACCTCCTTGTGTAAGGTGGGGTGCCCGGCGCATATCGATGTCCAGGGATTTGTGAGCCTTGCCGTCAAGGGAAAATTTCAGGAAGCCATACAGCTCATTAAGCTTGCAAGCCCTTTTCCCTCCATTTGCGGCAGGGTCTGCCCCCACCCCTGTGAGTCTGAGTGTTACCGCGATCAAATCGACAAACCCGTGGCCATCCATGCGATTGAGCGTTTCCTGGGTGATATGGACTTGAAGGCAAAGAAGCGTTATGTGCCAGAGATTAGAGCCAAGAAGAAAGAAAAAGTTGCCATTGTTGGATCGGGTCCTGCGGGTTTGACTTGTGCCTACTATCTTGCTCAAGAAGGTTACAGAGTAACGATCTATGAAAAGGCCAAGGTATTGGGTGGCATGCTCACAGCAGGTATTCCTTCGTATCGCCTACCCCGCAAGATTGTCGAGGATGAAATTAAGATGATTCGCAATATGGGCGTCACCATGAAGACCGGCGTGGAGGTGGGCAAGGATAAAACGATTGCTCAATTACGTAAAGACGGATTCAAAGCCTTTTTCATTGCCATCGGTGCTCAAGAAGGTGTCCGACTGGGCGTTCCGGGTGAAGATCTGGACGGCGTTTACCGGGGCTTGGACTACCTTCGTCAACTCAATCTCGGAAAACCCATGAGACTCGGTGAAAAAGTTGCCGTGATCGGCGGAGGGAATGTGGCGATAGACGCAGTTCGATCGGCCCGCAGGCTGGGGTCTGAAAAGGCGTTTATTCTTTACCGAAGAGGTTTGGAGGAAATGCCTTCCACACCGGAAGAGATCAAGCAGTGTCGGGAAGAGAAGATTCCCATCAAGACCTTGGCTCAACCTGTGCGATTCATCAGTAACAATGGTCGGGTCAAAGCGATCGAATGCGTCAAAATGCGCCTGACAGAAAATGATGAGAGCGGACGGAGAAAACCCGAACCTATCCCTGGTTCTGAATTTACGGTTAAAGTCGATGCGGTGATCACGGCCCTGGGGCAGGAATCGGATTGGTGCTGTTTGACGCCCGAGTGTGCCTGTACATTGACCGAATGGGGAACCATGAAGATCGAACCTCTGACGCTTCAAAGTGATGATCCTGATATCTTTACAGGGGGAGACGCAGCAAGAGGTCCCAAAACCGTGATCGAAGCCATTGCAGACGGGAGACAGGCAGCTATTTCCATTAAACGATACTTAAGTGGCGAGAACCTTCGATTGGGTAGAGATAAAGAATATAAAGCCATCAAAGAACCCCAGAAAGGAAAATACGATCGAGCCACCCGCGCTCAGATGCCTTACCTCGAACCCAAAAAGCGAGCGAAGAACTTCAATGAAGTTCAAAGGGGGCTTACCAAAGGAGTAACCCTTCAGGAGGCAAAGAGGTGTATCTCGTGCGGGACTTGTTGTGTCCAGACTTGCCCTTATGATGTCATGCAGTTTAATCATGAAGTCACGAAGGCAGTCAAGTGCGACCTCTGCGTTGAAAAACGAAAGCGGAATGAGGTCCCTGCTTGTTACGTAATCTGTCCGACAAGATGCATTTTCTGGGGCGATCCGAAGAAATTTGCAGGGAATTATAAGGTTCTATAAAAAATAACTTCAAGGGTCCAAGGGGGCGAGGATTCAAGGGTTCAAGGGTCTAAAAAAGATTTTTCTTCTTTATTACTCTTGAACTTTGGTTCCCTCGACCCCTTTTCCATTCCTAATATGTCCTTCGAGAAACACAAACCACCTACCTGGAAAGATCCAAAAACCGGCCTTGAATGGCAGTGTGAATCTTCGGGCGAGATGACCTGGCACGAGGCTCAGGAATATTCAAAATCACTTTCATTGAATGGCAAAGACGATTGGCGATTGCCAACGTTAGCGGAGCTGGAATCCCTGTTGGACAGGACCAAGGCGCGTCCCGAAGGGAGACCTCCGATGCGCGAAGAGGTTCCCTTTCGAGATAGCTTATCCTATTGGTCATCGACGACCTTTGAGCGTGACACAAAGAATGCCTGGATCGTCATGTTCGACGGCGCCTATGTGCTGAGCTACTATAAGAGTAACTTATATCGTGTGCGTTGCGTCCGAGGGTAGAAAATGTCTGCTTTAAGGACAATCGTCTATCCCCTCCGATGCCTCCTCTCTCCCTTCCGTCTTTCCTGTCGGCTGAATCATGTGTGAAAGATTTTGAAAAATTTCTTTTTTATGATAGATTGATGTCAAATGTCTCAGGAGAATAGAGATGGAAACTAAAGGTTCCAATAAACTCCAGGAAAAGATCCAATTCTACGAAACGGTCCTCGATAATATCCATAATGGTGTGATGATCACCGACCCGGAGGGGAAGATCATCTTCTTCAGCAAGACCTACGGAAATTTCCTGGGAGTCGATCCCGACCGGATGGTGGGAAAACATTGCACCGAGGTGCTGGAAAATACCCGGATGCATATCGTCGCCAAAACCGGGACCCCGGAAATCAACCTGCCCCATCGGATCAAGGATCAGGATATGGTCGTCCAGCGCATTCCGATTGAGATGAACGGAGAAGTGATCGCCGTATACGGTCAGGTGATGTTTAAAGATGTAAGGGATGTCCATGCCCTGTCGCGGAAGTTAAATGTCCTGGAATCAAAGGTCGAGTTTTATGAGAAAGAGCTGGAGAGCCTGAGGTCTTCAAAATATACCATCCACAATATTGTGGGAAAGAGCGAGCGTATTGTCGAGTTGAAAAAATTGGCCTTGAAGGCGGCCCAGACCAATTCTCCGGTTTTGTTAATCGGGGAAAGCGGAACAGGAAAAGAGCTCTTTGCCCATGCCATTCATCATGCAAGCGATCGAAGGCTCCATCCCTTTATTCGGCTCAACTGTGCGGCCATTCCAAAAGACCTCCTGGAGGCTGAACTCTTCGGCTACGAGCCCGGAGCCTTTACTGGAGCAGGAAACAAGGCGAAACCAGGCAAGTTTGAATTGGCCCACCGGGGCACTATCTTTTTAGATGAGATCTGCGACCTCCCTTTTGAGATGCAACCGAAACTCCTTCGCGTCCTCGAGGAGAAGGAGACCGAGCGGTTGGGCGGAACACGCATCACAAAGAGCAATTTTAGATTGATCGCAGCTACCCACGAAAACCTGGAAAAGTGTGTGGAACAGGGCAAATTTAGAAAAGATTTATACTATCGTCTAAATGTCATCCCCATCCCTATCCCTCCCCTCCGGGAGCGCAAAGAGGATATTCCGCATATTGTCAGCAACTTGATCGAAATCCTGAACAAGGATCTTGGAACCGGTGTGCCAGGAATCTCGTCTGAAGTATTGACGATATTCGAAAATTATGATTGGCCCGGGAATGTCCGGGAACTCGCCAATATTCTGGAGAGGACAATCTATGCTGTTGAGGGTGACGCGATTGAGGTTCACCACCTTCCCTTCTTTCTTCAGAGGATGAGGCAGGGATCTATAAAGATTCAACCCTCTCATCTAAAACGGCTCAGGGAAGATATGGAAAAAGAGGCCTTGCTTCACGCCATTCGCATATCGAACGATAATAAGAATAAGGCCGCAAGACTCCTGGGAATTCACAGAACAGCCCTCTATAAAAAAATGAAAAAACTGAATATCTCGCAGAACATATCCTAAAACTGTAGACATATTTCTACATATAGATATTACTCTACACAAAGCTTAACATATTGTAATTTAATTGAAATTTACTTGATTCTTCTTATTGTGTAGAATTATTTCTACAC
>DYHU01000005.1:0-8153 GCA_020724025.1 Syntrophorhabdus sp.
AATTTTCTGGATTCCCGTTTTCACGGGAATGACGACTTTTTACGATTCCATCAGTATTCCATTGTTCCATCACTCCATCATTTCAGTTGGGAAGCTAAGCTTTATGCTTTTCCCCTCTCTTCACACGCAGCCCATGGACTACTTCGAAAAGCTGTACTATGGTCAGGGCTACCAGCGGATTGCCGGCGTGGATGAGGTGGGAAGAGGCCCTCTCGCCGGACCTGTCTTAGCGGCTGCCGTCATTCTGCCCAGAGAAGGAATTGGGCAGAAACTCTTCGATTCGAAGAAGATCACCTTCAAGAAACGAGAAGAACTTTACAAACACATCTTTGAGAAAGCCCTTGGCGTCGGGCTCGGCGTGGTCCATCAGGAGGAGATCGATCTCCTCAATATCCTCCAGGCAACTTTGAAAGCCATGGTCATGGCCATTGAAAACCTTCCTCTCCCCCCTGATTTCATCCTGATCGATGGCCCTCAGGGTCTCAGCCTACCTGTTGCGCAGAAGCCCATCCGGAAAGGTGACCAGCTCTGCAACTCCATTGCAGCCGCATCCATTGTGGCCAAGGTGACCCGGGACCGTATGATGTTTGAATGCCATCAAAAATACCCCCATTATAATTTTGCCAAACACAAAGGTTACGGGACAAAGGAGCACCGGAAGGCCATTGAAACATTCGGCGTCTGCGAACTCCACCGGAAGTCTTTTCGGGGCGTAAAGGAATATCTTTGATGGGGAGATAGGGAGATGGGGAGAGAGATTCAAAATCCGAAGCACATGCCTTTTACAGGCAGAGATTGCGAAGCGCAAAGTGAAGTTCCGCAATCCGCATTCCGAAATCCGAAATCGAGATGATGCAGAAAAAAGAACTGGGCAAAAAGGGCGAAGAGATTGCCCTCCGTTTTTTAAAGAAGAATGGCTATCGCATCCTCCAAAAAAATTATGTCTGCAAGATGGGCGAGGTGGATATCATTGCCAGGGAGAAGGATACCTTTGCCTTCATCGAGGTCAAGACGAGACGATCCACCACCTTCGGTCCCCCCCAACTGGCGGTCGATCAAAGAAAACAGGGACAACTCTCCAGGGTGGCTCTCTATTTTCTGAAAGAGAAGAGGCTTGAAGAGGTGAAGGCCAGGTTCGATGTGGTCGCCATTCTTCTCGGGCCGAAGGGTGAGGAGATCGAACTGATCAAGGATGCCTTCGATTTAAGATGGATATAGAAAGCTATCAGAGTATCAGGTGATCAGGATATGGGCCTCAGAATACCAGGATATCAGTAAAAAATCTTTTTGGTTCATCCTGATTTTCTGATGTCCTGATACCCCGCTACCTGATCCCCTGATATCCTGATGACCCTTCTGAGAACCTACTATCCCCTCTTCGATGCTATTTCGTTGCTTCTTCCTTTGGTATTCTCATCTTGTAGAAAGAACGCCAGACAAAGATCAGCCCGATCATGAAGAGCGGAATGGCGATGTAGGGAGCATAGTTCGTGGAACTGGAACCGCCTTCCTTCGCATGGACCGCCATCTCGATCGCGATTTCGGTCGCAAGCAGGCCGAACAGGGTCGAGAACTTGATGATGGGGTTGAGGGATACGGAGGAGGTATCCTTGAAGGGGTCGCCCACCGTATCACCGATGACCGTTGCGGCGTGGAGCGCCGAGCCCTTGTCATTCAGGTCAACTTCAACGATCTTCTTCGCGTTGTCCCACGCGCCTCCTGTGTTGGCCATGTAAATCGCCTGGAAGAGGCCGAAGCAGGCGATGGAAATCAGATACGCCACGAAGAAGTTGGGGTTGAGCAGGGCGAAGGCCAGCGTGATCGACATCAGCGCGATGAAGATGTTCCACATACCCTTCTGCGCATACTGGGTGCAGATCCTTACAACCGTCTTGGAATCCTCGATATCGGCTTCCTTCTTATTCAGGTTCATGTTTCTTTTAATGAACTCGACCGCCCGGTAGGCGCCGGTGGTTACCGCCTGCATAGAAGCGCCGCAAAACCAGTAAATCACCGCGCCGCCGCAGATCAGGCCGAGAATGATCGGTGCATCGGTCAACTGCACATTCAGCATATTTTTGCTCTGAAGCAAGAGGATGATCGAGAAGATCATCGTCGTTGCACCACACACCGCAGTGCCGATGAGCACGGGTTTGGCCGTCGCCTTGAAGGTGTTACCCGCGGAGTCGTTGGCCTCGAGATAGTGTTTGCCCTCCTCAAAGTTGGGATCAAAGCCGAAGTTCTTCTTGATGTCATCTTGGATGCCGGGAATCGTTTCGGTCTGCGCCAATTCGAATATGGACTGGGCGTTGTCCGTGACAGGACCGTAGCTATCCACTGCGATGTTGACCGGGCCCATGCAGAGGAATCCGTAGGCGACCAGACCAAAGGCGAAGATCGATGGATAGTTGATCACTTCAGCCGGTATGGAAAGACTGACGAAGTAGGCGATGCCCAGGAGGCCGGCGATCAGCATCCCTTTGTAGAAGGCGCTGAAGTTACCGGAAACGATACCGGAGAGAATAGTAAGGGAGGCGCCGCCCTCGCGCGACGCGGTCACAATCTCTTGCACGTGCTTCGACTTGGAACTGGTGAATATCTTGGTGAACTCGGGGATGAGAACCGCCGCCAGCGTACCGCAGCTGATGATCATGGCAAGTTGCCACCAGACATGGGGCATCGGGGTAAGCACGCCGTCTTTTAGAACCTGGAGGTCGCTGATCAGCAGGTAGCTCATCAGAAACGAGGTGCTGATGCACAAGGTGGCGGCGATCCAGATCAGTCTCATGAGAGGCTCTTCGAAATCGATCTCTTTCTTCCCTCTATATTTTACGGAAGAAATACCTTGATTGACAAAATAGGAAAGCCCGGAGCAGAAGTCCATGAGGAAACGCATTGCGAAAATCCAGACGATGAGTTTGCCCTGGATGGCTTCTTTGACCTCCATGTTGGGGCTCACAACGGCAAGCGTGATGAAAGCGATCAGCGCAACGCCGGTAACGCCATAAGTTTCGAAACCGTCCGCCGTAGGGCCAACGCTGTCGCCCGCGTTGTCACCAGTACAGTCGGCAATAACACCAGGATTGCGCGGGTCGTCTTCCTTTACCTTGAAGACGATTTTCATCAGGTCGGAGCCGATGTCGGCGATCTTCGTGAAGATACCGCCGGCGATACGGAGCGCCGATGCGGCCAAAGACTCACCGATGGCGAATCCCAGGAAGCAGTACCCGACGATATCGCGGGGTACGAAGAGCAGAATGATCACCATCATGACCAGTTCAAGGGAAATAAGGAAAAGTCCCACGCTCATACCGGAGCGAAGGGGAATATTCACCACGTCCCAGGGATTCCCCGCCAGCGAGGCGAAGGCAGTTCGTGCGTTGGCATAAGTGTTGATCCGGATACCATACCAGGCTACGGTGTAGGAGCCTCCCATTCCGACCACTGAGAAGAGCAGGACCAGCAACAGAGTGGAGATTCCCTCGCCCTTCAGAACCAGAAAATAGAAGGTCATGGCGGCGGCAATGAACAGGAATAATAAGATAAGGAATTTGCCTTGCTGAATCAGATAGGTGCGGCAGGTCTGAAAGATGGTTTCAGCCACCTTGAGCATCGATTCATGGGCTCTCAACTTCTTGACCTGGTGGCGAAGAAACAGGCTGATGCCCAGTGTGCCGGCGATGATGCAGGCGCCATAAAACAGAAGGTCCCATGGTCTTATATCACCCAACTTGGTGTATGGAGCGCCCTTATGCAAGTCAGGTATGGCGAGGTCTGCCTCGCTCGCAAATACTACGAGCGGGATGAACAGATATGCAACCACCATCAACAGCATTAGCTTCAGCCTTACATCTTTCAATTTCATAAAGTTTTCTCCTGAAAAAGTTTTTGGTGTGCCAACGTAAACGTATATGATATATGGTGAAGAAACAGGGAAGTCAAGAAATTTTTCACAAGGTTTTCAGACTTCATTTAGAATGGATATAACTATTTGTAATCGTTGAATAATTTATTTTGATAAGTGAAAAACCCCTTTAAGCCAGACAGATGAGTAGGGGCGATTCATGCCTGAGTGCTGAAACGCTGCACTTCGGCGTGCAAGCATGAATCGCCCCTACAGAATGCGGTCGTTCTAAATAGAGTCTGTTTATAAAGTCGGTTAATCAGTCATGCCGGACTTGATCCAGCATCCAGAGACCTTGAAAAGACTGGATTCCGGCTTTCGCCGGAATGACCACTTTTTATGACACCGGTAATTTATGGACAGACACTAAATAGTCATATAGTCTCATGGTCCTGCAGTCTTAAAGTAATTTGACCAATTGACTATCTGACTAACGACTATAAGACAAATAATGTGGCCAAAATAATGTGGCCGATTTGACAATTTCAGATTCTTTTGTAAGAATATAGAATAAGATTGTGCTAGGGGAGCTCATTTGGGCTGAGAGTCCTTGCCCCTTTAAGGGAAGCAGGGAGACCCTCTGAACCTGTTCGGGTAATTCCAGCGAAGGGAAGCGGTAAAAAATGGACAAAGCCGTAATACCATTCATTGGAATTACGGCTTTTTATTTTATTATTAAGGGTCTCAAAATAGTCCATACATTGATGCTGTCGACACAAAGATTCATAACCCCACCTAACCTCCCCTTACCTCAAGGGGAGGGATATCCCCCCTCTTAGCTTAAGAGGGGGGAAGGGGGAGTTACTTCTATCGATTGCAGCCCTGAGTTAATTGCAAGGGGTATCCATACTATTATGAGACTGTTAATTAGATGCAGTTATCGTCGGCTTCAGCAAGAGAGGTCGATGCTACAGGACGATGAATGGAGGAGAATGAGATGAAACGGGTATTGACGATTGCCGGTTCTGATTCCGGGGGTGGGGCGGGGATTCAGGCCGACCTGAAGGCCATTACCCTGCTGGATGGTTATGGGATGAGTGTCCTCACTGCCCTCACTGCACAGAACACCCTGGGAGTTCAGGCCATCCATGAGGTCCCTGCTTCCTTTGTCGAAAAACAGATCGATTCCGTCCTCTCGGACATCGGGGCAGATGCCATTAAGACAGGGATGCTTTCGAATGCGGGGATCATAGAGGTCGTAGCCAAAAAGATTAAGCAGTATGGTGTGGAAACAGTGGTGGTTGATCCGGTGATGGTCTCCAAAAGCGGATCCCCCTTGCTTCGGAAGGATGCCCGGAAGGCGCTGATCAAGCAATTGATCCCCCTTGCCTATGTAGTCACCCCCAACCTTTTTGAGGCCTCTGTCCTCACCGGGATGAAAGTCAATTCTCTTGAGAGAATGAGGAAGGCCGCTGTTCAGATCTGGGAACTGGGGGCAAAAAATGTGGTGGTGAAAGGAGGCCACTTAAAAGGGAAGGCGATCGACATCCTCTTCGATGGGGCAAATTATGCTGAGATTGAAAGCCCCAGGATTAAGACGAAGAATACCCATGGAACGGGCTGCACCTTTGCCTCAGCCATTGCAACGCTTCTGGCCAGAGAGGAGCCTGTTCCGGAGGCAGTGAGAAAGGCAAAGATCTTTATTTCCATGGCCATCCAGTCTGGTCTGAATCTTGGAAAAGGGACAGGTCCGACCAATCCTTCCGCATATGTTCTGAGAGAGATGGAACGGTATCAGGTGATCCAGTCATTAAAGAGGGCAGTGGAGGTGTTGAAAGAGGGGAAGGTGGGGCATCTCATTCCGGAAGTCTCTTCCAATTTAGGCTATGCCCTCCCTTATTCGTTAGGGACTGAGGATGTAGCCGCCTTTCCAGGGAGAATCGTCCGGTTCAAAGATTCTGTGACCACATTCGGTAGTCCGGAGTTCGGCGCCTCCAGGCACATTGCCAATATCATCCTGACCGTCATGAAATTTGATCCCGAATATTGCTCGGCCATAAATATCCGATATTCAGAAGAGAATGTTGCACAATTGGAGAGAAAGGGGTTCCTCGTCGGTCATTTTGACCGGAGGATCGAGCCGAAGAAGATAAAAGAGAGGGAAGGTTCTTCGCTGGAGTGGGGCGTTGGAGAGGTTTTGAGAAAGATGAAACGAGTTCCGGACTTTATCTACGATGAAGGCGATGTCGGCAAGGAGCCCATGATCCGGGTCCTGGGTAAAACTCCAATGGAAGTGGTCCAGAAAATATTGAAAGCAGCGGGCGTGATCAGTGGGCAGTAATCAGTAACCAGTGATCAGTTATCAGAAATATTCAAGAATGATGGAATCGTAAAAAGTCGTCATTCCCGTGAAAACGGGAATCCAGAAAATTCTAACTACATGAAAATACTGGATTCCTGCCTGCGCAGGAATGACAGAAAATAGCCTTTTCAGACTTTTTACGAGACCATCAAGAATGGGGAGATCGATGAGTAAGTTGGGACATGCTGAGAGCTTCAGAGATTTGGTTGTTTATAAGAACGCTCGAAAATTAGCAAAGTCAATTTTTGAACTGACAAAGTCTTTTCCTAAGGAAGAAATGTATTCCTTAACTGATCAGGTCAGACGATCATCGCGTTCTATTGGAGGACAGATTGCTGAGGCATGGGCTAAGAGACGATATAAGAAACATTTCATCAGCAAACTCACTGATGCGGATGGTGAGCAGCAAGAAACGCAACATTGGATCGAGACGGCAGAAGATTGTAGATATTTGAGTCCAGAGCAAACCCAAAAGCTAAACAGCGCCCTATCCGAAATAGGTAGAATGATCAATTCAATGATCAATAAAGCGGACATTTTTTGTGATAAGCGTTTTTCAGTCACTGATGACTGACGACTGGTCACTGATCACCGTTTTCCGTCCGCATTTTACCAAGGGGGAACAGGATCTATGGCCGGGATTGAACCGACTTCAAAGGATGATCGAAATTTAGGGGGGTGGGATTTTTTTCTGCTCTGGGCAGGAGCGGCTGTCTCTCTCGCAGAGATATGGGCAGGAGGGTTGATTGTGCCGTTAGGGCTTGGACTGGGGCTCTGGGCCATTCTCCTTGGCCATCTCATTGGTAACACGCCGTTCGCTTTGGGCGGTTTGATCGGAAGCCGGTGGGGAATCCCGACGATGGTCAGCGTAAGGCCATCCTTCGGAATCAGGGGATCCTATTTCGCGGCGGCCCTCAATGTGATCCAGCTCATTGGATGGACAGCGGTGATGTTGATCATCTGCGGAGGAGCGGCAGATGCGATCTCCAAGTTTTACGGGTTTTCTAACCCCACCCTCTGGGTCATCCTCTCCGGTGTGATCACGACGCTGTGGGCCCTGGTGGGGCACCGGATCTGGAAGTGGCTGCAACGAATCTCCGTGGCGGCCCTGCTGATTTTATGTATGGCCATGACCTTTGTGGTCTTTCAACAATACGGTTGGGAAATGCTCACTCAAATTCCGAGAAAGAGAGACTTCCCCTTCATGGTGGGAATGGATCTTGTAATCGCCATGCCCATCTCATGGCTTCCGCTGGTTTCTGACTATTCGCGCTTTGCCACAGGCTCGAAGTCAAGCTTCTGGGGGACCTGGATCAGTTATTTCATTGTCTCCTCGTGGATGTATTTTTTAGGTCTGGCCGCATCGCTGGCTACCCAATCTTCCGATCCTTCAGGAGTGGTGATGAATCTTATGCTGAAGTTCGGATGGGCGATCCCTGCCCTGATCATCGTCCTCTTCTCCACCTTTACCACCACCTTTCTGGATATCTATTCCACAGCGATCTCGGGACTGAATATCGTTCCAAAATTAGGAGAACGAAAAGGGATATTGATGGGTGGGATTTTGGGGACAGCGGCTGCGGTCATTTTTCCCACACTGCTTCAATATGAGCATTTTCTTCTCTTCATCGGAGCCATGTTCTGTCCTCTGTTTGGGATCGTCCTCGTTGATTATTTCCTTTTAAGAAGGAGAGTCATCGACCTGGATGATCTTTATAGGAGGGATGGAAAATACTGGTTCCGGAAGGGGATCAACCCTCTCGCCATCATTGCCTGGGCCATTGGGTTTGCTATCTACCTGGGCTTTTCGCCGATGTTGATGGAGAGGGTGTTGCAGATCAAAGCGGCCTTTCCCTGGCCGCTGGGTTCGTCACTACCGAGTATGATCATCGCAGGATTGATCTATTGGTTCCTGAAGTATTTACAAAAAAGGTAGCCGCAACCTTC
>DYHU01000005.1:8253-16607 GCA_020724025.1 Syntrophorhabdus sp.
GCGGCTACAATATTGTTAGAATAAGAGATGGAAGGAAGGTGGTTTTATGACGCAAAAAATAGAAGCTCAGAAGGGCCTCATCACAAAAGAGATGGAGGCTGTTGCGAGGGAGGAAGGGATGTCTCCGGAAGAACTCCGGGAAAAGATCGCCTCCGGCAGGATCGTCATTCCGGTCAATCGAAATCATCGAGGAGTGAAACCTGTAGGGATTGGCGAGAGGCTCCGCATTAAAGTGAACACAAACCTTGGAACTTCCTCCGATCACATCGATCTCGAAGAAGAGTTGAGGAAACTGGAGGTATCGATTCAGGCTGGAACCGATTCCGTAATGGACCTGAGCACAGGTGGAGACATCGATGCCATCCGTAGGGAGATCATTCGTCACGCTCCCATCCCGGTGGGAACGGTTCCCATCTATGAGGCGGCGATTGGGGCGGCAAGGCGCCGAGATGGTCTCGCCAAGATGAGGATCGAGGATCTCTTCGAGGTCATCGAACGTCAGGCAGAAGAGGGTGTTGACTTTATAACGGTCCATTGCGGTGTGACTCGGAATGCTGTGGAACGGTTGAGAAAGGGTCATCGTTTATTGGGAGTGGTGAGCAGGGGCGGTTCCTTTCTCATCGAATGGATGATCTATAACGATCAGGAGAATCCGCTCTATGAGCATTATGACAGACTATTAGAGATTGCTAAAAAGTATGATGTGACGTTGAGCTTAGGAGATGGATTGAGGCCTGGTTGTCTGGCTGACGCCACGGACAGGCCTCAGGTGGAAGAGACCATCATCCTTGGGGAATTGACGGAAAGGGCCTGGGCAGAAGGGGTTCAGGTGATGATTGAAGGGCCCGGCCATGTTCCACTTGATCAGATTGAGGCGAATGTCCTGCTGGAGAAGAAGCTGTGCAAGGGCGCTCCTTTCTATGTCCTGGGACCTCTCGTGACGGATGTCTCCCCGGGATATGACCATATCACCTGTGCGATTGGCGGAGCCATTGCCGGCAAAGCCGGAGCCGATTTTTTGTGCTATGTGACACCGTCGGAACATCTAAAACTCCCCACCGTGGAGGATGTGAAGGAGGGGGTGATCGCCACAAGGATTGCCGGCCATGCCGCGGATATCGCTCGGGGAAATAAGAAAGCGATCGAGCAGGACATCGAAATGTCAAAGGCGAGGAAGGCTTTCGATTGGAAGAGACAGATCGAACTTTCGATCGACCCGGAGAAGGCAAGGCGTTACCACGAAGAGGGAAAATCACATGAGGAGGATGTCTGCACGATGTGCGGGGAGTTTTGCGCCATCAAAAGGGTGAAAGACTTTTTTAATCGTAGCTAGAAGTTCGGTTACAGTTTAGCGCTTTGAAAAGTTTTTGTCTGTCATTCCCGCGTAGGCGGGAATCCAGACTCCGTCCCGGCGAAGGCAGGGAACCAGAAAGAACTGGATTCCTGCTTTCGAAGGAATGACGAGCCCGGCAAATGCAGTATTTGGCCCCCTTTTAAAAGAACTAAATTGATACGAAGTTCGGAGTTTTTCATCTTAAAATAGCTCTGATGCTTTGAGAGAGTTGCATGATGTCGAAGGGTTTCTGAATAAAGCCGTTACAACCCCGTGACATTATTTTAGAGGCCTCACCATCAATGCTATAACCACTTAAAAGAAGGACCTTCACCACCGGAGAAATCTCCTTGAGCCGGTCATAAACCTCACCCCCACCCATATGGGGCATGATGATATCGAGAAGGACAAGGTCGATGGTGTCAAGATGCTTCTTGAAAATTTCGATCGCCTCTGCTCCGCTTCGGGCCACCAGGACCTTATAGCCCAAGACTTTTAACACTTTCTCGCTAACATCGAGAATCACTTCTTCATCATCCACCAAAAGAACCGTTCCAATGGCTTTGGAGATAGGAGCGGAGGGTTTTACCGTTTGCTGAGCCGGTTTGCCCGAAGCAGGGAGGTAGACCTTGAAGGTGGACCCGCGGCCCTTCTCTGATTCCACCTCGATATAACCGCCATGTCCTTTGACGATTCCGTAGGTTGAGGCCAACCCTAAGCCTGTCCCCCTTCCCAATTCTTTGGTTGTAAAGAAGGGATCAAAGATGCGGTCCAGAATCTTCGAATCCATTCCCACACCCGTATCGGTGACCGTCAATAGAATATAATCTCCCTGGGTTGGAGTATAGAGTTTCGCTTTGATATCCTGATAGTTGACATTGATCGTTTTTAAAAAGAGGTCACCTCCCCCCGGCATGGCGTCGGCCGCATTGACGAAGAGATTCATCAGAACCTGCTCGATCTGGCCTTGATCCGCCTCACAGGCGAACAAGTTCCCTGCGAGGTCCCGGTGAATGGTGATATTCTTTCTGGTTCTGCCAAAGGCCTCAGAGGTGTCCGCCACCAGTTGGTTCAGATGAAGGGGTCTTAATTCGTACCGGCCTTTTCGAGCATAACCGAGAAGTTGAGAGGTTAGCTTTGATCCGCTTTGAACCTGTTTTTCGATCGTCCTCAGCATCTCATAATGGGGGTGAGCGGGATTCACATCTAAAAGCATCAGGGAGGCATTTCCCTGTATGACCATGAGAAGATTATTGAAGTCGTGGGCAATTCCGCCCGCCAGGGTTCCAATGGCTTCCATCTTCTGGGCCTGGATGAGTTGAGCTTCCATGCGCTTTTGTTCGCTCACATCGGTGAGAATGACGATGATGCTCCTTTGCATCTCGTCCATGACAGGAAGGAGATGAAGGGAGACCTGTTTTCCATTGAGCGTCAAAGGCCCATTGACAGCGATGGGTTGTGAGGTCATCTGTATCTCAATGAGCGGGTCTTTGATGCTCTGGCGATCCGATTCATGGAAGAGGTCAGTAAAATCCGAGGATAAGAGTCGGTCCTCTGTTCTGTTGATCAAAGAGATCGCTTTCGGATTGGTATAAACGATCTTTCCTTCAGGGGTGGTCTCCAGAATTCCCTCCGCCATACTGTTCAGGATGACTTCAAAGTGCTTTTTCACGGAGAGCAACTCCGTCGTGATGTTTCGTGCATAAACATCTTCAATCCCGATGGTTTTTTGGGGATGGAGGCCGCCATTTTTTTGATCGACCTGTTCAAGGGCGGCGAGGACATGCTTGGCCATCTTATCGAGTGACCCTTTGGCAATACAGGCATCGGCTCCGAATGAGGCGTAGTCGATCTCCTGCTCGGCCGCAATGGCAGAGAGGATGATGAGGTGAGCCTCTTTGAGAGCCGGAATCTTTCGAATGATCTGACAAAGTTTCTCTCCACCGATATGGGGCATGATGAGGTCAATGAAGATGACATCGGGGGTAAAGGTTTTTAAAATTTCGAGGGCGGACAGGCCATCTTCAGCGGTCAGCACCTGATGGCCCATCTTATCCAGCAATTGGGACATGAACTTGAGCACAACGGGATGATTATCCACAACCAGTATCTTTTTTTTCATTAGCTCTCCCTTTGAAATTCCTTAAAGGATCCCCGTAATTTTTTTAGATAGACTTTTCAGAATCAGGAGGGAGATCATTCTAAGCTTCAATATGAGTAGTGCAATATGAATTTTAAGCTTTGGCATTTTGCTCTCCTCCTTGGAGGGCTTCTCCGATCCGATCGAGTTTTGCCCTGATCGTCCGGATATCCTCATCCATATCTTCGAAACGGTTCCCGCGGGCCGCCGTCTCGATTTTTTTGGCGGCGTCATGAATCTCCAGGAGCCCGAGGATTCCGGCCGCCCCTTTAATAGAGTGGGCCATCCTTTCAACGACCGGTGCATCCCTCTTTTCTAAGGCCGATTCCAAATTCCCCAGTTCAGAGGCCGTGGTCTTTATGAAGAGGTCCAGCAACTCCAGGCATTCTTCTTCCCCTATCTCCAGACTTTTCGTCAACTCCTTCAGATCCACACCCTCTCCCGATCCTCACGTCTTATTTAAAAATATAGGGAGTGTCCCTATATTTTTTCTTCTCCTTTTAAGAAACGATACAGTTCTGATTGGAGGATCCTCCAGCCTTTTCCGGCCTTGATCGCTTTGATTCTTCCGAGGCGGATATATTTTAAGAAGGTGGGCTTTGAGATCTTTAAATATTCGATCGCCTCGTCCGTTGTGAGAACCGAATCCTTTTCTGCGACTGACATTGAGTTTCTCCCATTTATTCTGTTTTTAGCTAATTTTAAGCAAAAAATATGCCTAACAGAGCCGGAGAATCGTCTCTTTCGTAACCATTTGTTTTTTAAAGATTAATCTATTTTTGGAAAAATATCTGAGCTGATCTTTGAATTGTTATAGGTCAAAAGGGGGATGTTTTTAGGCAAAAATTGAACACTGCCTGGAAAGAGGCGAGAAGAAAAATAAAAGATAATATTTAGGATTCGCCGAGGTAGGCTTGGCGGACCATCTCGTTTCGCCGGAGGGTATCGGCGGAGTCGCTGAGGACCACCACGCCCGATTGGAGGACATAGCCGCGGCTGGCCACCTGGAGCGCCATACGGGCGTTCTGTTCGACGAGGAGGATGGTCGTGCCATCGGCATGGAGCTGGCGGATGGTTTCAAAGATGATGTCGACCAGAACAGGAGCCAACCCCATGGATGGCTCATCCATCAGGAGGACACTCGGGTTTGCCATCAATGCGCGGCCGGTCGCCAGCATCTGCTGTTCGCCGCCGCTGAGTGTGCCTCCCACCTGCTTTTGCCGTTCCCGAAGTCTGGGAAAGAGGTTAAAGACCCGTTCGAGGTTGGATTCGATGAGGCGCTGGTCGGTGATGGTGAAGGCGCCCATTTCAAGGTTTTCTTTCACGGTCAGACGGCCGAAGACCCGGCGGCCCTCCGGAACCTGAACCACCCCTTTGACCACAATCTGATGTGGGCGATAGCGGGTGAGATCTTCACCCTCGAGGCGGATCGATCCCTGACGGGGCCGGAGCAATCCGCTCGTCGTCTTGAGCATCGTGGTCTTTCCTGCGCCATTGGCTCCGATCAGAGTGACGATCTCTCCCTTGTCCACATCGAGCGAGACGCCCTTGAGGGCATGGATGTGACCGTAATAGGCATGAACATTTTCAATTTCGAGCAATGTTGTCATGAGAACCCCGTAGGGAACGGTTTAAAACCGTTCCCTACTTCTATGCTGAATGTATTTCAGTTTGAATACCGGATGCATCATAAATCTTTTATCACGCATTCTGGTTATGCGACTGCTTGAGCCTCTGCGGTGCTTCCACGACCCAAATAGGCCTCGATCACTTTCGGATTTTTCTGAATTTCGGCCGGGGTGCCTTCCGCGATCTTCTCTCCATAGTCCAGCACGGTCACGGTCTCGGAGATTCCCATCACGACCCTCATCTGATGCTCGATGAGGAGGACCGTGATCCCCAGTTCATCACGGAGGTGCTGAATGAAGTCCATCATATCCTGCGTCTCCCTCGGATTCATCCCTGCCGTAGGTTCATCGAGAAGCAGGAGTTTCGGGCGGGACGCCAGCGCCCTTGCAATCTCCAGCCGGCGCTGATCGCCGTAAGGGAGATTCTTGGCTAAAAAGTCGCCCTTGCCGGCAAGGTTGACAAATTTAAGGAGCTTCCTTGCCTCCTCTGCGGCCTTCTTCTCCTCCTTCCGGGTGGCAGGGGTGGCTAACACGATGCCGAAGAACCCCGCATTGAGGTGGCCATGGAGGCCGACAAGGATATTCTCCATGGCGGTAAGGTTGGGGAAGAGGCGAATATTCTGATAGGTGCGGGAGATTCCAAGACGAACGATTTGATCGGGCAAGAGGCCCACAAGAGAATGGTCATTGAAACGGATTTCTCCCTCTTCGGGGCGATAGAAGCCTGTGATGCAATTAAAGAAGGTTGTCTTGCCGGCGCCGTTCGGTCCGATGATGCTGTGGATGCTTTTCTCCCGGATGTCGATGTCGAGGTCACCCACGGCCACCAGCCCGCCGAAACGTTTCGTCACTTTTTTCGTAAAAAGAAGCGCCATAGGATCTTCCTGTAAATTTTAATAACGAATACCCTCCCCCTCGATGGGGGAGGGTGTGGGTGGGGGTGGACAGGGTTGATTACCCCCCACCTTCATCCTCCCCGACAAGGGGGGAGGAGATTTTAAGGTCATTTCCTATGGAATCGTTTCTGATTCCGATCCTGCCTCTTTTTCCTCTTCCTCGTGGAACTCGCGGCGGTGCACTGCCTCGGGCCAGAGCCCCTCGGGTCTGAGAAGCATCATGGCCACAAGAACGGCCCCATAGACGAGAAGCCGGTACTCGGCAAACTCCCGCAGAAGTTCGGGCAGACCGACCAGGGCCGCGGCTCCCACAATGACCCCGGGGATGGATCCCATTCCGCCCACAATGATGACACAGACAATATTGATGGAGATCATGACATTGAAACTGTGGGGGTAGACCGAGCCGAGTTTGCTCGCAAAGATAGCCCCGCTGATCGCGGAGAAACCGGCGCCTGTGGCAAAGGCGAGCAGTTTGGTGGCCACAAGATTGATTCCCATGGCCTGAGCCACATCCTCATCCTCGCGAACAGCCATCCAGGCGCGGCCCAATCTCGAATCCCTCAGACGCAAAGAGACAAAGGCCACGAGGAGACAGCCGGCCAGAATGAGATAGTAGAGTTGTTGAGGAGTTGCGAACTCCAGACCGCCAATGGCGGCCTTCGGAATCTTCCCGATTCCCTGTGCTCCGCCCAGCCATGGCCTGAGAAAGTCTGAGAGAACAAGGATTCGGATGATTTCTCCGAAGCCAAGAGTCGCAATGGCGAGGTAGTCTCCCCGCATCTTGAGGACAGGGATGCCAAGCAGGACCCCTGAAATAATCCCGAACACAACCGCAAAGGGAAGGGCTTCCCAGAAGGAGAGGCTAAAGAAACCGAGCTCAGGGGACGTCAGGACCGCCACGGTATAGGAACCGATGGCAAAGAAGGCGACATAACCGAGGTCCAGAAGGCCGGCGTAACCCACGACGATATTGAGTCCCAGGCCGAGGAGGATGTAGAGGCCCACGATCGTAAGGACCTCGCTCAGGAAAAGGCCGAGAACCTGAGGAAGAACAAGGAGAATAAAGACCAGGATAAGGATGCTGGCCATCTTTAAGATTCGCTGGGGAGCAGGGGGGAGGTGTCGAAAACTTGTTTGAATAGCGCTTCCCTTCCTGGACCAGAAGAGGGAAAAGGCGGCAATCAGAACGAATAACCCGATGGCGCCTTGAATCGTCAGGCCATTGGCCGTAAAAAGCCACTCATTGATGATCGCAAGAGGTCCCCAGAGGGCGAAGGTGGGACGGAGCAGATCCTGCAAGACACCCACGCCCACAATGCTTCCCAGTGAGATGAGCAATACCCGGCGGAGAATCCCGGGGGAGAGATAGAAGAGGCCTGCGAAAAGGCCGCTCATCGCTCCGATGACGAGAAGGAGCAGGGTCCCGGTCCCCCTTTCCTGGCCGAAGGTGAGAAGACTGTAGAGGAGAGGGGAGGCGTTGATGAAGACCTTCCGCAGATTGACAAGACTTCCCATCATCACCAGCAGGCCTAACAGACCTGCCACGAGAAGCCCCGAGATGAAGCTGTTGGCCAGAACCCGCAGTGATCCGGTTTGGGGAGTTCGCTTGGCCGCGAGATAACCCATAAAAAGGGCCACAATCCACAGGAGGGTATGGCCCATCGAAATGATATGAGCGATGATATCACGCTGGCTGAAGGCCTCAACCATCCCGATGAGGGAGAGGAGGATTCCGACGACACCGCCGATCAGTCCGATTTTTAGTGCCTGTCTCATAGTTCCTAAGTCTTATAGTCAAATAGTCTGATAGTCATATAGTCAAAAAATTATTTTTTTGTTTTACGAAGATAGGTTATCAAACCATTGATCAGGCGTTTCACTTCAGTGGCCTTTTCATAAGCGTCTTGAAGCTGAGTTGAAGTAATATACTTCCGATCAAGTGAGAGATATAATTGAGATTGGACCTCGCTGGAAGAACGGCGGGATATTTTTAAGAATCGGACAAATTCAGCATCTGAGCCGGAATCAAAACCCTCTGCGATATTGTGCATTACTGACCCGCTTGCATCTCGCATTTGACCACACAATCGAAAATCTCTCTTAAAGTTCTGTTGTTCAGTCAAATCGTAAATCACATTTGCCAGCTCTCTTGCTTTCTTCCAGCTATCGAGATCTTCAAACTTTTTAATCTTCATTAACTATTTTACTGTTTGACTATACGACTATGCGACAATTAGACTATTTGACTATTAGGCTTTCTTCACTGCGAGACGCTCTCCCAGTATGCCTGTCGGACGGAAGATGAGAACCAGGACGAGCATGGTAAAGGCAATGGCGTCTTTTAACTGATAAGG
>DYHU01000005.1:16707-30626 GCA_020724025.1 Syntrophorhabdus sp.
AGATGAGAACCAGGACGAGCATGGTAAAGGCAATGGCGTCTTTTAACTGATAAGGGGCTACGATGCCCAGACCATCCAGAAAGAGGCTCGGCCCCACCGACTCCACAAGGCCAAGAAAGATTCCGCCCAGCATGGCCCCGGGAATGTTTCCGATGCCGCCCAACACGGCTGCAGTAAAGGCTTTGATTCCCGGGATGAACCCCATGAAGAAATGGACTTGTTTAAACATCAGGGCATAGAGGACGCCTGCGGCTCCGGCGGACATGCCTCCGATGACAAAGGTCGTGACGATCATTCGATCTATATCAATCCCCATCAGGGCGGAGGTTTCTTTGTCTTCGGACACGGCGCGAATTGCTTTGCCCACACGGGTACGCTGAACAAAGGAGTAGAGAGCGGCCATTAGGATGGCGGCCGCCAGAATGACCACCGCCTGAAACTTCAGAATGCGAAATTCTCCGAGGGCCCACTCCCCTTCCAGAATCTTCACCACTGGATAGGCCTGGAACCCTGAGCCGTAAAATCCACGGAAGGTGTACTGGAGAAAGAAGGAAGCTCCTATCGCGGTGATCAGAGGGATGAGACGGGGAGCGGTCCGGAGCGGGCGATAAGCAATCCGTTCCAGGAGAACGGCTATTAGTGTCGAAGTGGCCATGGAGACGATAAAAATCATGATGAGGCTGATGATGGGATATTGATCGAGAAAACCGGATGAATAAAAGGCGGCCGCAACGTAATAGGCTGTATAAGGGCCGCTCATAAAGACTTCGCTATGGGCGAAATTGATCATTCTGAGAATGCCATAGACCATGGTATAGCCCATGGCGATGAGGGCATAGATGCTTCCTTGTGCGAGACCGAAGACGATGAAATCAAACCAGTGGTGAACCGTGTATGTTTTTGCAGTTAGAGTGGCGGTGGAACCCCAAAAGATCAAGAGTAATATGGCCCCTCCGATGAGCCACATGACCACATCGGTGGGAGTAATCCTTTCCCTCCAGCGTTTCAGCATGAGGATTTCCCATCCTTTTTATAACATCGGCATAAATGATGGTCTCGTAAAAAGTCGTCACTCCGGTGAAAACCGGAGTCCACTGTATTTATAAGTATTCGAAAAGACTGGATTCCGGCTTTCGCCGGAATGACAAAAAAGGGCATTTTCAGACTTTTTACGAATTCATTACAATACGAATTCATTACAAATAGATACTAAGATAATTTGCCCCTCACCCTTCTCCTCTCCCCGGTGGCACAGGCGTGACGCCTGTGGCCACCAGAGAGGGCGGGGCGAGGGGGTACCACCATTTTTAGAGCAATGGTGTTATTTCTTCTTGGGTGCTTCCTTAGCAGGAGCCGGTTTTGCTGGCGCCGCGACTGCGGGCGACCAGATCGGTTTTTCCGGAATGGCCAGTTTTTTGACATTATCGGCTGTCATCTGATAGATGGCGATCATCGGGTCGGCGCAGTCCCCTGTCTCCGTGCAGGTGAGATTTCCGGTCAACCCCTTGAAGTTTTTGGTTGCGTAAAGGGCATCCCGAAGTTGCTGACGACCGATGTGGAGTGTGCCATCCGGAGCCGTCTTGGCCACCTTCTCGATGGCGGCAAGGACGATCAGGGCAGCATCATAGCCATGGGCATGGAAAGGAGCGATCGGTTTTTCGCCGTACTTCTTCTGGTGCTTTTCGAGGAAGGTCTTGTAGCCTGCGCCAAAAGCGGAGAAGTCCGGACTGGAGTGGTACATTCCAACGGCCGTATCCCCTGCGGCTTTAATGAAGTCGGGAGAGAAGGTTCCATCGGCGCTCATCAGTTTTGTTTTTTCAAGCCCTTTCACTTCCTTGGCCTGGCGTGTAACATGGCCTCCTGCCGCGATGAAGATTGGGTAGTAGATGATATCGGGCTTGCCAGTGGCGATCTTGGTCAGGACGGGTCGCATGTCCGTATCGGTGGGAGCGACTGCTTCTTGAGAGGTGATGGTTCCGCCCAGCTTTTTGAAGTTATCGGCAAAGACGGCCTGAAGCTGTTCGGCATAGGGGCTTCCGTCATGAATGGTGGCGGCCTTTTTGACCTTCAACTGCTTGATGGCATATTCTGCGGCCACGGCTCCCTGAACCTTATCGTTGTGAGCGGTGCGGAGATAACCATTATACTCGGGCCCGCGTTTCGGGTCTGTCAGGAAGGGTGCGGTATTCGAAGGCGATACCGTGGCAATGCCTGCCTTCCAGAGAATGGGCGCGCCGGGTTTGGCCTCGCTTGAGCAGTTTGAACCGATTGCGGCCACAATCGTTGGATCAGCAGCGAGTTTGGTTGCTGCGGCCAGGCCACCTTCGGCATTACAGCCGGAGTCCTGGACAGAGAGTTTGACGGCGAAACCGAGAATCTTTCCGCCCTTATCTTCAATGGCAATCTCGACACCCCGCTTGGTATCGGTTCCCAAAGAAGCATCGGGCCCTGCAACGACCATCCAGCAGGCGATGTGAATGGGATCGCCTTTCTTGATCTTCACCACGCCGAGTTTGTCTTCATATTTAAAGGTTTCTTTTTTGGCCTGTGCCTGTGCGAAGCCCACACTCACGCAGACCACCATCGCAAAGACAATCAATAGTGTAACAATTCGTTTCATAGAACCCTCCTTTTTAAAAGATTGTTATGAAATTAAAACCGGTGCCTATCCATGGCCAGGCACATCACCCCCTTTTAAGAGAATTAGATTGAATTGAAAAGATGGTTGAGATATTTCTTCCCAAAGACTTTTCTTCCCTGCGAAGTGTAATATTATGATGAGATTAACTTATTTGTCAAGCAATTTAAAAAAATGGAATACTGGAATGATGGAATGGTGGAATCATGGGCTAAGAATCCCAACAAAAAGAAAAATGAGCAATCCTTCATGACGGGAGCGTCACCCTCGAACCATGAAAATTTGCAAGTATTATCCTCCCCCTTGATGGGGGAGGATTGAGGTGGGGGTGAATAGGGTGTCTCCCCCCTCCCCCCCACCCTCTCCCACCAAGGGAGAGGGAGATAATAGGGTTATTTTTAGGGAATTTGAAGGTTTAACCCATTCTTCCAACATTCCATCTCAACCATCGATATATTTTTTCACGGCTTCCAGACCTCTCCAGAGATGGGCCTCTTCGTGAGGTTCGATCGTATAGATGGGGTTTAATCCCCATCGGGAAAAGAGGCTGAAGAGTTCTCTGAAATCGAAACTTCCCTCACCCATGGGCAGATGGTCATCCATCTCTCCGTGATTGTCGTGAAGGTGGACCTCGATGAGATATCCTCTCAATGATTCCATCCAGAGGGGAAGAGGGGTTTTGCCGAAGACATGGTGGTGACCGGTATCGAAACAGAACCGGAAGTGGGGCGAATCAATCTCCTTCAGAAGCATTAACAACGAATCGGGACTCTCTTCAAAGACATTTTCAATGGCGAGGGTAAGGTCCCGCTCTTTCGCTTCCTCCACCAGGGGTTTCCAGGTCCGGAGACTGCTCTCAAACCAGAGGCCGATATCTCCATCGAATTTCCACTTCTCGTATCCAGGATGGAAGACGATCGCCCTCGGTTTGAACAGGGCGGCCAGCTCGATCGTCCTTGAGAATCGATCCAGCGTCACCTCCTTGATCCTCCGATCCACTCCTCCGGGACTCAAATCCATAAAGGGGCCGTGAATGGTGCACGTCAGAGCTTTTTGACGAAGGGTTTCTGCGAGTTGTTTTGCTTCCATCTCATTGCAGGCATCGAGATCTTCCCCGCTGAAGTAGATTTCAGGATGGAAGCGATGTTCGATGACAAAATCGATCCTCTGAAGGAGCATGTAGTAAGGGATATTGATCTGGATGGTGGTCATGGTTGGCAGCAGATTTATAGCATTCTATGAAATAAAACTCAAATCAGTCCCCTGAGATCAACCTTCGAGCAGTTCGATCGCCTTCAGAACTTTTTCCCTCTCTCCGATCAGATAGACGACATCCCCTGCCCTGAAGACAAAGCCCGGATCCGGGCCGGAGAGGATCTCTCCATCCCTTCTCACGGCGATCACGGTAGCGCCCGTCCTGGACCGTATCTTCAGATCTCTGATGGAATGGCCTGTCGCAGGGGTTTGCTCGCGGATGAGGTAAGTTTCGGTCTCAATATCCGTGATGATCTCGCATTTTTCAGGCAAACTCTTCACAGGAAGCTCCACTCTTCTTAAGGCTTCATAACTTCCGCTTCGGATCCTCTCGATCTGTTCGAAGAGGAGGTTTCTTGGCACCTGATAGCGGTGGAGCACTTTAGCAAAGATTTCGATCGATGTCTCGAACTCTTCGGGAATGACTTCGTTTGCCCCCAGATGGAGGAGGTCCTCCACCTCAGCGGTATAGCGGGTTCTGACGATGATGTAAATTCTGGGATTCTCTATTCGTGCGAGCCGGACAATCCTTCGGGTCGAGGCCGGGTCCGAGATGACGACGACGAGCATTCTTGCACTGGCAAGCCCCAGTTTGTGGAGGATCTCCGGGCGGGTGCCGTCTCCGTAGAAGATGGGTTCCCCTCTCTTTCTCATCTCGCGGACGGTCTCATTGTTGAGGTCGAGGACGACATAAGGGATCGAGGTCTCCCTCAGGACCTCTGCTAAATTCCTTCCATTTAATCCAAAACCGATGATGATGACATGGTCTGCTTTTCCCGGGAGAAAAATTTCCTTCTCCGCTCTCTTTCTCATCCTGTCCAACCGGTCAAGGAGTTTTTTCGAACTCATCCAGGCCGAGATGGAGGGAGAAGCTTGGAGAAGGAAAGGGGTCAGGATCATCGTGATGACAGAGGCTGAGAGGAAGAGCTGGTAGTGGTTTTCCGAGATGAGACCGGCCGATTTTCCAGCCATGGCAAGGACGAAAGAGAATTCGCCGACCTGCGCCAGATGGATTCCGGTCTGAAGGGAAATCCGCAGAGGATGCCCGATCAGATGGACGGAGAAGAAACCGGCGAAGGTCTTCAAGAGGATGATGATGGCCACGCCAATGAGAATCAGGAGAATATTCTCGCGGAGGAAAGTCAGGTTCATCAACATCCCTATGGAGATGAAGAAGAGTCCATTGAAACTGTCTTTGAAGGGCAGGATGTCAGAGATGGCCTGATAGGCATATTCCGATTCGGAGATGATCAGGCCTGCGAGAAAGGCCCCCAGCGCAAGGGAGAGACCAAGCCATGAAGTGAAGAGGGCTGTTCCGAGACAGACGAGGATGATCGTGATGACGAAGAGCTCACGGCTTCGGGTGTGGACGATCTGGTGGAGGATATTGGGGACCATCCACCTGGCGCCGAAGATGACGACGAAGATGATGGCGGCGGATTTTAGAAGCGTCCACAAAAGTTCAAGGGAGCTTCCTCTCGCTCCGGAAAGAATGGGGACGAGGAGCATCAGGGGAACGACGCAGAGATCCTGGAAGATGAGGATGCCGATGGAGAGGCGTCCATGGGGAGAGTCGATCTCACCCCGGTCAAAGAGCATCTTCATGACAATGGCGGTGCTGCTCAGGGCGATGAGAAATCCGGCGAAAAGAGAGGCGTTCCATTTCTGAAGGAATGGATAGGTGATTGCAGTGGTGGTGAAAAGGGTGAGGAGAACTTGGGAGAAGCCTCCTCCCAGGACTGCGGAGCGAATCCTTTTCAGGTTCTTGAGCGAGATCTCCAGCCCGACCGTAAAGAGGAGAAGAATGATGCCGATTTCTGCAAGGAGTTCGACCTCGCGGATATCCCGGATCAATCCAGACCCATGGGGTCCGAGGAGAACTCCGGCGGTGAGGAAGCCCACGATGGAGGGGATCCTCAATTTGTGAAGGAGGAAGATCACCGAGGCCGAGACCCCGAAGATAATGACCAGCGTTTTTAAGAATCCGAGTTCCATCGATTTTATCCTGGCCGCCATTATAACCTAAATCGAACCATTTTTTGACAATTTATATTTACACAATTTATTATGACCACGGCAATTCAAATCCCCCCAGCCCCCCTTTTCTAAGAGACTGTGTCACTAACAGGATGAACGGTGAGCTCAGGACAGGCCTGTCGAACCATGAACGGACTTGTGACACAGCCTTACAAGGGGGGGATTATTCATCACTTGACTTAGATGCCCATTGCAAAAAATGGAATCATTGTGGTATAAAATCTCTGAGGTGAAGAGATGTTTAATATCGGATTGCCGGAACTCCTGATCATTGCGGCGATCGCCCTGATTATCTTCGGGCCGAATAAACTTCCGGAGCTGGCCAAGGCTTTTGGCAGGGCGATGAGAGAGTTTAAGAAAGCGACAGACGAAGTGAAGGAGAGTTTTGAAGCTGAGACCAGAGACCTGGAGGAGATAAAGAGCGCCATCACGGACGAGAATATTCTGCAAGACCTGGCCAGAGAAATATCCAACCCCGAAGAACCTTCTCCGGAGACAGTGACGACCGAAGAGCCGGCCCTGGAGGCTTTGGGACAGACAGAGACCGCATCCGCCGGGGAAAGGGTGACTTCTCCGGAAGAGGGAGGAGTTGAAGAGAAGAAAGAGGAGGAGCCAGAAGGGATGAAAGAGGGGATCCCCTCCCATGGATGAGAAGAAACTCCCCTTAACCTCTCACCTTCAGGAGTTGAGGAAACGTCTCATCTTCTCCTTTATTGCGGTTGTAGCCGGTTTTGTCATCTGTTACGCCTTCTCCCAAAACCTCTTCGATATTCTTTCCAAACCCCTTCTCAAGATGATGCCTTCCGGAGGTTCTCTCATCTTCACGAGTGTGGCCGAAGCCTTCTTCACCTATATGAAGGTGGCCTTCATCGCGGGCTTCATCCTGACTTCCCCCTTTGTTCTCTACCAGGTCTGGGCTTTTGTGGCGCCTGGGCTTTATCGTCATGAAAGGCGGTATGTGATTCCCTTTGTCGCCGCCGGCTCCCTCTTCTTCGCCCTGGGAATTCTCTTCGCCTATTTTGTCGCCATCCCCGTCGGGTTTAAATTTCTCCTGGGATACGCCACCGATTTCATCAAACCGATGCCGAGCATGAAGGAATATCTCTCCTTCAGCATTAAATTTTTATTAGCCTTTGGTCTGGTGTTCGAATTTCCAGTGGTCCTGGTCCTTCTTGCGCGGATCGGAGTGGTAGATGCGAAGACGATGGCCCGGCACAGGAAATATGCCATTTTGCTCATCTTCATCTTTGCGGCGGTCATGACCCCGCCTGATGTCATCTCTCAGTTGCTCATGGCAATTCCTCTGATGGGGCTTTACGAGTTAAGTATCCTTCTCTCAAAAATATTCGGAAAGAAGACGAAACCGAGTCCATCCGCTGATTCATAAGTCATGGCAGAATCTCCCTATAAGATTTCACGATGGCCGGAGAAGGAGAGACCGAGGGAGCGATTGCTCCAGCAGGGGCCCCAGCATCTCACCGAGGCCGAGCTTTTAGGGATTCTGATCGGAAAAGGGACGAAGAGAAAGACCGCCATCGACGTGGCCAGGGAACTTCTGGACCGATACGAATCCCTTGAGAACCTCTTCAGCCGTTCCCCTTCCGAATTGATGAAAATCAAGGGCATCGGGTCTGCCAAGGCGGCGACACTCTCGGCGGCCTTCCAGTTAGTGAGGCGGATTCAATCACAGAAAAGCAAAGACTGGCCTTCCTTCAAACGAGCAAAGGATGTGGCCGGTTATTATCTCCCGTTGATGAAAGATTTGAGGAAAGAGGTCTTCAGGGTTCTTCTCCTCAGCCGCGCCAATCGGTTGATTAAAGAGGTGACCATCTCCGAAGGAACACTCGATGCGAGCATCGTCCATCCGAGGGATGTCTTTCGGGAGGCGCTTCTGGAATCCGCCTCAGGGGTCATCCTCCTTCACAATCATCCGAGCGGCAATCCGAATCCGAGTGAAGAAGATATCCGGATCACCAAGCAATTGGTGGAGGCGGGCCGGGTGATGGGAATCAAGGTTTACGATCATGTCATCCTGGGTGGAGAAACTTACAGAAGCCTGGCAGATGACGGCTTAATAGTCTGATAGTCTCATAGTCCTTTAGTCTCATAGTCCTCAACTATCCGACTAACAGACCAATCGACTATGCGACTAATGACTCCGAACTTGCTATGCGCGTTCTCGTTACCGATGGGCACTTTAGAAAGACACTTGCTGTGGTTCGGTCTCTCGGTCGAAAGGGAGTCGAGGTCACGGTGGGGGAAAGGACTTTCCTTAACACCTCATTCTTTTCAAAATATTGCAGCCGGCGTATTCTCTACCCTTCTCCACGGCGATCCCCCGCTCAATTTATCGAATTTCTTCTAAGGGATATAAAAAAAAACCGCTACGACTGCCTCGTCCCGATGGAGGAAGAGACCCTTCTGCTGATAGCAAAATATCAATCCGAAATTTCAAAATATACCTACCTTCTTATTCCTGACCTCAAAAAGATTGAGTTCGTCCGTGATAAAGGAAATCTGATGCGGTTTGCGGAGAGTCACGGGATTCCAGTGCCGAAGACGTATTATTGTCCCCCCACCCTCACCCTCCCCCGCCTGGGGGGAGGGGAAATGGTGGTGCTGCCCCACAAGGGGGGAGGGGAAAAAAATGTCCTTACTCACCATAGGAAAGAGGAAGAATGGAAGAACTCTCCCTCAGGAATAGGAGAAACCAATAAAGTCACCCTCCCCCTTGACGGGGGAGGGAAGGGTGGGGGTGTTAATTTATCTGATATTCCAATCCCTGCCGTTATAAAGCCCAGGATTAGTTCCGGTTCCTTCGGGATTGCTTATGTTGATAAAAAAGAGGATCTCACATCTTCCTATCAAAGAGTCCATCAGCGATATCCCTTTCCGTTGATTCAGGAGT
This sequence comes from Syntrophorhabdus sp., assembly GCA_020724025.1. The sequence continues at coordinate 25,545 of DYHU01000005.1, forward strand.
ATATTCCGGATGGAGGAGGGACATTCGGGCTCTCCGCCCTCTTCGATGAGGGATCGAATGTGAAGGCTGTGTTTGTCCATAAGAAATTGAGGATGTACCCGGTTCAGGGAGGTCCCAGCACCCTGCGGGAAGGGGTGGAGCATCCCCGGATCATGGAATTAGGCCTTTCACTTCTCAAGGCGTTGAGCTGGGTTGGCATTGCGATGGTGGAGTTTAAGGTGGATCCGAGAGACGGGATCCCTAAATTGATGGAGGTCAATCCCCGTTTCTGGGGTTCTTTGCAGTTGGCCATCTTCTCCGGCGTCGATTTTCCATACCTTATTTTAAAGATAGCGAAGGGGGAGGATTTCGAGCCGGTCCTCCGTTATCCAGTTGGAAGGCGCTCCCGCTGGCTTCTCTTCGGAGATATCCTCCATTTTCTCAACAATCCAAAGCGTTTTCATCTTCAGCCCTCTTTCTTCCGATTCTTTGAACCGAACACCTGTGATGATATTATTTCAAGGGATGACCCTCTTCCAGTCCTGGGAGCAATGGCCACCTTCTTCACCTTTCTCTACGATCCAGAGATGAAACGATTTCTCGAAAGGCGGTAAAAATTAGGGACACTTCCCTATTTATATTTATCGTCAACAAAAGTAGAAAAATAGGGAAGTGTCCCTAATTTCCTACTATAGTGAACGACTTAAATAAGTTGACATCCACCATGTGTCATTGCGAACGAAGTGAAGCAATCTCAAGGGATTGCCACGTCGCTTTGCTCCTCGCAATGACTACTTTTCAAGGTCGTTCACTATAATTTCCTAATTTCCCGAGGACATGGAGAACCGTGATGACGAATATTCCGTTGATCATGGGGGTCTTCCCGCCCAATGTGATGCCGGAAGAGATCGATAACGACCATCCCCAGCGCATTCGCACCCTGATCGTCAGCGGCTCAAATCCCCTGCGTTCTTACGCTGACACGACCGCTTATGAGAAGGCCTTCGCAAAACTGGAATTGCTCGTAACCCTTGAGGTGGCCATGAGCGAGACGGCTGCTCTGTCTCATTATGTGCTGCCAGCCAAGTCAGGCTATGAGAAATGGGATGGTACATTTTTCCAGTGGAGGTACCCGGATTACTACTTTGACATGCGCCGTCCCGTAGTGCAGGCGGATGGGGAGCAGGTGGAAGAGGCTTACGTCTACATCGAACTGGCTGAAAAGTTGGGCATGATCCCTGATTACCCATCCAAACTCCGGGAACTGGCCAAGGACCGGCCGCGCTTCGGCCTTGCATTGATGGAATACATTCGTGCTAACCCAAAGGCAGAACCGTGGCTGCCTTATATTTTAGCGAAGACCCTTGGGGAGGAATTGGGGTCCAAAAATCTCGCCGCGCTCTGGGGACTGCTGGCGCGATTTCCAATGATGCACCCCGAGGAGGTGGCCCGTGCCGGTTATCAGGTGGGGCCGATGACGGGTGAAGAGATATTCAGAAAAATTCTAACCACGCCCGGCGGAGTGAAAATCGGTGTGGTCGATTCGGAGAACAACCTTTCCCTCCTGAAAACTCCCGACAAGAAAATCCATGTCCATCTCGCTGAAATGGAGTCATGGGTCAGGGAAATAACCCCTGCAAATGAGGAAGCCCAACTCGCGAACAAGGACTATCCCATGGTTCTGATGGCCGGAAACCACATGGAGATGGTTGCCAATACGATCATGCGCGACCCGGGCTGGAATGAGGGGAGGCGGCCTTGCACCCTGCGGATGCACCCCGATGATGCCAGAGAACTTAGAATTTCAGATGGTGAAGAGGTATGGGTTGAGACCGAAGCAGGATCTGCCATGGTTGAAGCTGAGGTGACAGAGAGTTCCCACCGCGGCCAGGTGGTTATCCCCCACGGCTTTGGTCTTATCCATCTGGGAGAAGTACATGGGGCCAACGTAAATCGGCTTGCCCCTGCAAGACATCGAGACCGTCTGGCAGGCACACCTTTACACCGCTATATCCCTTGTAGGGTCCGAAAGGCTTAATTTGGAGAAAAGGCCCACAGCCCCTCACCCCCACCCTCTCCCCGCCGGGGAGAGGGGAAGGGCGAGGGGGCAAATATCAAACCATTTAATGCGTTCGTATGAGGAGCGAAATAGGAGGAATTCCGTGCCGAATCGTTTATCCTCTGGAATGGAGAAAGACCTTCTGATCAAAGGGTGGATGTCACACGATGCCCGGTGGTTTATGGCCGTGGCAGAACATTTTGGAATCGAAGCGGCAAATCGATTGAATCAGAAAGTCTGCAGAGAGATAGGCCAAGTAGAAATGAGGCGTTTGCTGAAGACATCGAATTTATCGCCGGCAAAAGATATGGAGGAATACATAAACCTCAAGAAAGCAGCCCTCTCACTCTATGGTCCTGATCTCATCGAATATGAGATAAAGATTCTTAATCCCGAATCCTATGAGATGCATTTGAAAAGATGCTTTGCTTATGAAAACATTGTTAAGGCAGGCATAAAAGACCAATACGAATGCGGCATTTTTGCAAGGCTGCAAGGCTGGATCGACGCACAGGGTTTAGAACATGAGCTTATTCCCCCATTAGGTAAATGCATGAAGGTTTTAGGGGAAGAATGCTGTTATACGATTACTCTTCGATTTTCATAATTTTCGCTAAGGAGGACCGTATGGAAAAGAAAGAAGAAATACTGAAACGATATGGTGAAAGAGTTAGATATAGTGAGACCGAATTAACGGTGAGGTGACGCTCCGGGTCCGGGTCGTTCCCCGCCAAAGCGGGTAATATTTCACCTCTTTTTTCATTTCCCGATTGAACTTCCCCCATTTTTCTATTATAAAAAAACCAGATTGAAATATTTTACAGGAGATAAGGATGGAATCTCATCGCATGTCGAATGAAAGAGTCGTTCGGAGTCACTGCCGGATCTGTCACGGGGGTTGCGGGGTTTTGATCCATGTGAAGGATGGGAGAGTCGTCAGGATCGAGGGCGATCCAGAATCCCCGATCAGCAGGGGGACCCTCTGCCCCAAGGGGATTGCTTCCATTCAACTCGCTTACCATCCGAATCGGTTGCTCTATCCTTTAAAGAGAATAGGAACCAAAGGAGAGGGCAGGTGGGAAAGAATCTCGTGGGATGAGGCCTATGATATCCTCACATCAAAAATGAATGAGTTTAAAAACCGGTATGGGGCTGAGTCCATCGTCCTCGGCTATGGGACAGGCCGGGACAATGAGGCTTTCATTTACAGGTTTGCCAATCTATTGGGAACACCCAATGTCGTTACAGCCGGCCATATGTGTTATGGACCCCGTGTCTCTATTTCCATCGTTACTTGTGGAAATCTGCCGGTCTGCGATTACGAGGGGAATCCAAAATGCATTATGGTCTGGGGAAATAATGCAATCGTCTCCAATCCCGATGAATACAAAGGAGTCTATCTCTCCGATGCTCTGACAAAAGGAGCTAAGCTGATTGTCGTCGATCCCCGGTTCACCAAACTGGCGGACCGATCGGACCTCTGGCTTCAACTTCGGCCAGGAACAGATGTGGCACTGGCCCTGGGAATGCTCCATGTAATTATTGAGGAGGGCCTCTATGATAAGGAGTTTATAGAGCATTGGATTTATGGCTGGAAGGAATTCGTTGAGCGGGTAGAAGAGTACCCGCTGAAGCGGGTCTCAGAGATTACCTGGGTCCCTGAAGAAAAGATTCGAGAGGCGGCCCGACTCTTTGCAACGACCAGGCCTGCTTGCATTCAGTGGGGAGTTGCCATTGAGCAGTCGATCAACTGTGTGGATAATAATCGGATCCTCATCGCCCTGGCCGCTGTCACAGGCAATCTTGATGTTCCCGGAGGAATGGTCTTTTATGTACCTCCTCCTACGATGAACGCAAGCCAATTCGGAGCCCATCGATTGCTTTCTCCTGAGCAGAGGAAGAAACGATTGGGCGGAGATGTCTTCAAATTGGCAGATGCGTTTGCCATACTCAATCCAAGGTTTGTATGGGATGCCATCCTCTATGAAAAACCCTATCCCGTCAAGATGGCCCTTCTGATCTCTTCCAATCCGGTCATCACACGGGCCAATGCCTCAATGGTCTATGAAGCATTGAAGAAGGTTGAGTTCCTTGCTGTCTCAGACTTCTTCTTAACACCAACCGCTGAATTGGCAGATGTTGTGCTTCCCGCAGCGACCTGGCTTGAGATGGACTATGTGGCAGAATTCTGGAAAAGGCATGGATATGTATTGGCCCGTCAGAAGGTGATCCAGGTAGGGGAGTGTAAATCCGATCATGAGATGCTTAATGAACTGGGAAACCGGATGGGACAGGAGGGTCACTGGTGGCCGACGATTCATGGAGCCCTCAATGCCATCCTTGCCCCTTCTGGTTTGACCTTCGACGAATTTAAGGAGAGGGGTTTTCTCCGGGGGGAGATGAAATATCATAAATACCGGAAGAAAGGTTTTTCCACTCCAACAGGAAAGGTTGAGCTCTATTCCACACGGATGAAAGAATGGGGATACGATCCCCTCCCTCAATTTCGAGAACCTCCTGAATCTCCTATCAGCCGTCCTGATCTCTTGAAAGATTATCCTTATATTCTGATCACAGGGATGCGTCCCACTGCCTTCTTCCATTCAGAGCACCGGCAGATTCCCTGGCTGAGAGAACTTCTGCCAGAGCCATATGTTGAAATCCATCCTGAGACTGCGGAAAAAGAAGGGATCAAAGAAGGGGACTGGGTGGTGATCGAATCTCCCCGTGGTCAATGCCTTCAGCAGGCCAAATTGACTCTGGGGATTGACCCCCGGGTGATCGGAGCCCAGCATGCCTGGTGGTTTCCTGAAAAGGATGCTCCAGGGCATGGATGGAGGGATTCGAATATCAATCTATTGACGGATAATGATCCGAAGACCTGTGATCCAGCCATGGGTGCCACCAACTTAAGGGTACTATTATGTCGGGTCTATCCTAAAAGGGAAGGGTGAAGTTGCCGATGGAAGGTATTAAATAAGTAATAATAACCAAATCCCAAGCACCAATAACCAAATAATACCCAATCACCAAATTCCAATAAA
>DYHU01000660.1 GCA_020724025.1 Syntrophorhabdus sp.
AGATGTTCGAAAGACTCGCACTTTTGGATGAACCCTCAGGCGTATTCGATTTTATGATCATGACCACGCCTCCGGGCCCTGGGATTTCAACCTTCCCTCCCATCACGGAGACTTACCCGGGTATCATCCAGCGACCCAGTGGACCCGGCCCCATGACCTAAGCAAGACAGATGGATGTTTAAATTAGATAGCGGAAGGGGTTCGGCTATTTCTCTTTGAGGGCAGGGGCCACATCCTCTTTACATTCGAAGAGAACGGATTCCGATTCTTCTTCCAGTTTATAGATTGTCACCGGTTTCTCTTTCCCCTTGACCAGCACCTTTTCCAGTCCCTCGATCTTCAATCGGTAGATAGACCCATCCTCGAGCGCTTCCCTGATCTTTGCCAGAGTGAATTCGGTGATGAGGATGCGGGCATCGTATTTTCTCGTCAATCCTTCCACCCTGGCGCCGAGGTTGACATGATCGCCGATGACCGTGTAGTCCATCTTCTTACCCTCGGCTCCGATGTTTCCGACAAGGACCTCGCCGGTGTTGATCCCAATCCCTGAATCGAGAGGAATTTTGTTTTCTGATTCCCATTTTTGTTGAAGTTCTCTCAGTCGTTTCGCCATATTGAGGGCGCATTTCACTGCCAGTTCAGCATGGTCCTCCTGTGGGATAGGGGCGCCCCAGAAGGCGACGATCTCATCTCCGACGAATTTATCGAGGGTCCCATCCCAGCGGAAGATGATGTTTGTCATCTCTCCGAGATATTCATTGAGCATGGCCACCACTTCTTCAGGCGTATGTTTTTCCGAGAATGTCGTAAATCCCCTGATGTCCGAAAAGAGGACCGTGATCTCCCTTCTCTCGCCTCCCAGTTTCGTCATCCCTGGATTTTTGATCAGGGCATTGACCACCCTTTCGGTGGCATAGTTCGAAAACATGGATCTGATCTTTCTCGCATAACGCTCTTCGATGGCGTAGTTGTAACCGGTCATGCCGATGTAGATGAAGAGGACGTTATTTAAAGGATAGGCCATATTGAGCCAGAGATTCTGAAGGGCGAAAAGGAGATAGCCCATGTAGGATATCAGCGTCAGGAAAAGCCCTGCGATCACAGATGTTCCCAGGGCCTTTACCCAGACGGCGGAAAGAGTGAAGAGGAGGCCTGATAGGAACAGGAGGATGAGGTCAGTATGGAAGGGGGCCTTTT
>DYHU01000166.1 GCA_020724025.1 Syntrophorhabdus sp.
AGGAGGCCATTGCCATGGCAACAGGCAATACGGCAAAGGTTTATAGATTGAACAGAGGTGTGATTGAAGTTGGCAGGGAGGCGGATCTGGTCATCATGGATGCTCCTATGGGTTCGGTGGGCAAGGATGCCCTCTCTGCGATTGAGGCAGGCGATATCCCTGGAATTGCGGCTGTTTTGATCGATGGGCAGATGAAGATCGGAGTAAGCCGGAATACACCGCCACCGAATCGAAAAATCGTGATTAGTAAATAAGTGACTAAAGTTGAAAGTGCCTAAAGTGACTAAAGTTGAAAATGACTAAAGTTTTAAAACTTACTTTAGGCACTTTAGCTCACTTTAGTTCACTTTAGTCACTTAGACTTTTCAGCCCAATTTGGGCGATGGGGATTGATGATGATTGTTGATTGGAAGACCTGTATCGGATGCGGATTATGCGTGGAAACCTGCCCACTGTCAGCCATCACTCTGATGAAGGAAAGAGGGAAGAAGAAAAAGGCGTCCATTTCCGACATCTGCGTGGATTGCAAAGCCTGTACAAAGGTCTGCCCAACAGAGGCCATTGCACCTCACCCAGTATCTGAAGAGGGCATCGTTCAATGTGCGTCATGCCCGATTACCTGCATCATCAAGATTGGAAACACAGGAGCCTGTCAGCGATTCGTCAACCAGGATGGAGTGCTTGTCCGGAATATCCCGCTTCAACCCTACGAAGATGTTAAGGAGATCGTTGGACCAGATCATGAAGAAGTGATCCGAAAGCCATTGATCACCGGCATCGGAGCAGGGACCACTTACCCTGACACTAAACCTGCCCCCTATATCGTCCAATCTAAAATGGATGGAATCGATGTCGTCACTGTTGTGACGGAAGCCCCCATGAGTTACAGCGGCATCAAGGTGAAGATCGACACGGACACGAATATCGGCAAAGAAGGAGATCCCGTTCTCATCGGGAAAAAGAGGGTTGGCCATCTCTGCACCGAAGAGTATGGCTCTAAGATTCTCTCATTAGGAGGGGTCAATCTTCTCACCGGAGAAGAGGGCCTCGCCGTGGCCAAACTTATTGTCGATATTGCCAACCGGAGAGAAGTCCATCTCAGAGTGGAGGATGGAGCCGAGATGCTTCTTCAGGTAGGCAAGGCTCCCATCATCAATGGTGAAACAGGTACAAGGATGAGAGTTGGTTGTGGCAGTGCATCCATGGGTCTCTTCGGAAGATATTTCCTGGATGCGGCGGATGAGGTGGTTGTCCTGGATTCCCATCTCATCGGGCAGTTCACAGAGCATGAGGCTGGAAGGGAGTCGGGCGCTAAATACAGCGGCATCAGGTTGCGAGCGAGGCAATCCACTCCCGGTCGATACTTTGGTGAGCATGGGCGGGGATGGGGAGGGACACCCTTCGAAAACCCCATCGAGATCATCGAAGGGTTCGATCCAAAGATCGCAAAACCAGGGATGACCCTACTGATCACGGAGACAACAGCGGAGCGGGCTGCCATGTTTCGTCTGGACGAGAATGGTAAATTTACTCAGATGGATTTAACTCCAAAAGCAAAGAGGGCAATCGATATGATGGCCTCTAACTGTCAGCCATCGAGGGTTTCCGCCGTTTATGTGGGAGGCGCAGGGGGAAGCGCCAGGGCGGGAGTTACAAAGATTCCGGTGAAACTGAATCAGGCTATCCATCAGAATCGTGCAAGGCTGACTGTGGGGGGAGCGCCGACCTATATCCTGCCAGGGGGCGGGATCACGTTTCTGGTCGATGTAGAGAAGGTGATGGTGAGAGCCTTCACCTATGTACCAACCCCTGCAACGGTTGTCCCTCTAGAATATACGATAAGATTGAAAGAGTATCTGGAGATTGGAGGTCATAAAGAGAAGATCCGAAAACTGAAAGAGGTCTTGAAGGAGATAAAGAAATAAATAACCAATACCCAAGCACCAATAACCAAATAAATTTGTATGATAAACTTATCACTCACGAACCATGAAAATAATAAGAACTTCCCTCCCCCTTCGATGGGGGAGGGGTAGGGTGGGGGTGACCATGTGACTTATGATTACCCCCCACCTTCATCCTCCCCCGCAAGGGGGGAGGAGATTTTTGCAAAAGCAGTACTTAAGATTAATCTTTGTTCGGTGATTGGAATTTGGTGATTGGTGATTATTTGTCCCGCCTTGGCGGGATTGGAATTTGGTTATTGGAATTTGTTGAATATGAGAATGCAGTCGGCTAAGAAAATATACGCACATGATCCTGTCCAGGTTTTACCCAATGGAACCGTCCTCGTGGACTATGGACCCATGCGGATGTTCATCAGCGCCTCGGAAAATGGAAAACCTCTTGTCCACCTGGCGAAAGAGGGGGCTCATCTGGCGATGCGGATTCTTGAAGACTTAGCAGAATTTCTTCCTGTGATAAAAAAGAGATCACAGAAGTTGGAAATTGTGGAGGCCTTTCCTGATGTCGTCCGAAGAATGATCGAAGCCACAAAGATGATGGGGGAACCCGATCTCACTCCGCTTGCGGCGGTTGCAGGAACAACCTCTGATGTGGTTGCCGATTTTATCTTCGGCAGGGGTGGAACGAAGATCATCGTTGATAATGGAGGAGATGTCGCCCTTCGATTGAGAGAAGGCGAGGTGGCCAGAGTAGGAGTAAAAACAGAGATCAGTTCAAAACAACCCGCCTATCTCATTTCAATCGATTCCACCATGGGAATAGGGGGCGTGGCGACGAGTGGCCTCGGCGGGAGGAGCTTCACCAAAGGGATTGCATCGGCCGCAACGATACTCGCAGAGAATGCTTCTCTGGCTGATGCTGGAGCGACTGTCATCGGAAATTTCACCAATGTTGATGACCCTAATATCTCAAGAACCCTTGCCGAGAAAATATATCCGGATACAGATATCACCGGAGAGTGGGTCACCGTCAACGTAGGGAAATTATCCCAGGAAAAGATTGGGGAAGCATTGGACAACGGCCTGGTGAAAGCGTATTCAATCTTCCAGGAGAGATTGATCAAAGGAGCTCTCATCGCCGTTCAGGGACAAGTAATTTGGACAGATTCGCTCGAATCGTTATTGATTAAATTATAACCTTCTCTTCCTCTCTCTCCCCCGCCAGAGGCGGGGCGGGGAGAGGGATAGGGTGAGGGGATAATTGGAGGTAAAAACATGGAAGTTAGAAAATATGTCACTATCGTGGAAGAGACGGTTATTGAAGGAGGGAAAAAGGTTGATCCTCCGACTCGGAAGGCTGCGGCTGTGGTAGTGATTAAGAATCCCTTTGCGGGAAAGTATGTTGAGAATTTGGATGAACTGATCGATATCGGTGAGGCACTGGGTGGAATATTAGGGAAGAAGGCGGTTGAGGCATTGAAGATACCGCCTAAAAATGCCGAGAGTTACGGAAAGGCAGCCGTCGTAGGGGTGGATGGCGAGTTGGAACATGCGGCGGCCATTCTTCATCCCAAACTCGGGACACCTTTAAGAGAAGCAGTTGGCGGAGGGAAGGCCATCATTCCATCGGCCAAGAAGATGGGAGGTCCGGGGACAGAGATCGATGTGCCGCTTCATTACAAAGATGCCGCCTTTGTCCGCACTCATTTCGATGCCATGACCGTGAGGGTGCCGGATGCCCCCCGGTCCGATGAAATCCTCGTTGCCATCGTAGTTACCGATTCCGGAAGGCCCCAACCACGGATTGGCGGATTAAAGAAAGAAGAAGCCAAAAAAGAAGACGGCCTGAGGTAATTCTATCCAAAAATATTTAAAATTCCCCCAGTTTCATTTCCCATTTAACGCCCCCCTGCGTGAAGCCCCGCCTCGTCCGACGCCATAGTCAGGCTTTGGACAACGAATTTTGGGAAGTGAAGTGTGAAGGAAGAAATCAATGTCTTATTTGATTTTCAAAAAGGTGAACAATAAATTCAGACCTTCCGAACTAAATCGTCGATATCTGAAGAGCGGAGGCCCTTTAAGAAGAGATGGAGGAGGTCTGCTGTCCTCTCCACATCAGACCATTTGACCAGCTCCCCAGGGGAATGGCTGTATCGTCTTGGAATGTAAACCCCGCCGCAGGGAATCCCTTTTCCCGAAGTGTGGATGGTGGAGGCATCGGTCCATGTCCGGAAGATATCTTTCTGGTGAGGGATTTTATTCTTTACGGCTGTCGAAATGAGCCGCTGACGGATCTTCTTCGAATAGATCGTGCCTCGCCCGAGGGCATTGACATCCATGGAGCGAATGACCGGTCCCTTTCCGCACTCATCCGTGGCTAATTGGGGAGGGGTGATCGGATCAGCCGCAGGAACCGTGTCAACCACGATCGTCATATCCGGCTCCAATGTCTGGGCCGCTACTTTGGCTCCTCTTGAACCTACCTCTTCCTGAACCGCGGCTACTAGGAATAATTGATAATCGATCTTCTCCTTTTTCAGCCTTTCTGCCAGATCGATGAGGATGGTGCAGCCTGCCCGGTTATCAATCGATTTGCTGATGATGGTGTCCTTGCCGATGGATTGAAAATGGGGATGATAGACAATGGGATCGCCGATCTCGATACCCCAGGCTCTGACCTCCTCCGCGCTCTCCGCTCCCACATCGATCCAGAGCTCTGAAACAGAAATGGGACGTTTCAGATCTTCGGGGCTCATCAAATGCCGGTTTTTCACTCCGACCACGCCGGTATGGGTGCCTTTGTCAGTGCAGATATCTACCTTGGTGCTGAGCAAAACCCTTTCGTCGAACATTCCGTTGAGGTCGAAGAAAATATAGCCTCTTGGGTCGATATATTTGACGAGCAGACACATCTCATCCATGTGGACACAGACCATCACCGATCTTGTTCCTTTTCCGATCTTCCCGATTACGTTTCCCATGGGATCGATGGAGACATCAGAGAGGTTCTTTTTCAATTCCGTGGAAACAAACTCGATCACCTTCTCCTCAAATCCACTTCCTCCGGGAATTTCGACCAATTTCTGGAAGTGTTCAAACATCATCTGATTTTTCTGTTTCATCATTCGTCCCTCGTTTTATCCTTCTTTTATGGATAGCCTATTTTCACCTATTTTCGCAGATAAATCCAGATATTGAACCCGCTGAGGAGGAGGGTGACAATAAGGACGGTATAATGGGAAATCTCAATATAAACGATCCTCTCGACATAGTAGATGATGAATGACCCCGCATAGGAGAGATCGGGGTTGTGTTTATCTCTCAGCCAGGCTTCGAGATGGGTGAGGGGACAGAACCAGTCAAAGATCTGTATGATGAAAGCAAAGGCGAGGCCGGAGAGATGGAATATTTTTATGGTTCTGCTTCGTCTTCCCCATAGGGCTCCGAGAAAGAGAAAAACGATCCAGAGAAAATGGATCAGAACAGTGATATCTCCAAGGATTTTATAAAGCATTTTTGAATATAAAGGTATGTTGTCTCATCATGAGATAATCTACCATAGGATTTCGTTTTTTAAAAGAGATTCATATTTTTTGACTTTTTTAAACCTCTTGACAATTGAACCACAGGGCAGAATAATATAAACCCAATACTTTAAAGATGGAGGGACTTATGGCTAAAAGGTTTTTTATCACAATCCTCGCAATGGTATTAGGAATCTATTTCAGTTCTGCTCGGGAAGTATTTGCAGGTCCAAAGATTAAGATCGGCACGGTTCCCATGGCTTACACCCTCCATTTTGACTTCCTACCCGCCTTTGCCAAAGAGGAAGGGATCGATGTTGAGGTGATCGATTTCAAATCGAGTTCCGATGAGAATCAAGCCATCGCTGCTGGAAGCCTTGATGGAGGGAATGTGGGTGCTTTGGGGACGAATGTCCTTTTCACCAAGGGCGTTCCTGTGCTAATCGTTTCTGGAACAGTCAGAGGGGGTTCTGACTTTGTCGTCGGCAAAGCGATTCAAACGGCACAAGATCTCCAGGGGAAAAAGGTTGGAGCAACGAAAGGGTCAACATCTGAAATCCTGGCTAAATATCAGCTGAAAAAAACCGGAGTCTCTGCCACCTGGATCAACCTCCCTCATGCCCAACTGGCAATTGCATTGGCACAGAGGGATGTGGATGCCATTGCCGCAGGAGAACCCTGGGCAGGTCTTGCAGTAAGCAGAGGGATTGGAAAACGTCTTCTCGGTTTCAATGTCTATGATAGCCCGGCTCGGGAGGTAAGTGGTGCCTTTGTCATATCTCAAAAATTAATCAAAGAAAATCCAGAAACAGTTCAGAAGATTGTCAATGCATTTGTGAAGGCCATCAATTTTTCTAATACGAAGCGCGAGGAGTATATCAAACATGCAGTGGAAAAGCTGAAGATTCCAGAAGAGGATGTTCGCGTGGCCCTGAAGAATGCGAAGATCACTTACCAAATCTTCCCTGCAGAATGGCCAGCTCTGGCCAACATGGCCAAGGATCTGGGCTACATTCAGGATGTGGCAGACTACTCCAAAGCCTTCAATCTCACATTTCTTGAAAAGGCGATCAAGTGAAACGCACGACAGTCATTCTCTTCCCCCTCATTTCTTTTGGTGGGGTGATTCTTATCTGGTATTTTGTCGTCAAAGCGGGCCTCTTTCAGGAATTGGTTATGCCTGCCCCTTGGACCGTCGCCAAGACTTTTTATCGGTTCTTCGTAGATGGGGAGTTTTTTGTTCATCTTTGGGCAAGTTTTTCCCGTATCATTACAGGGTTCTTCATCGGCGCCTTATGTGGAATCATCCTGGGAATCCTGGTCGGCCATTTTCGCCTTTTTGAACAGCTCTTCGACCCGCTCATCCAGGCCCTTAGACCCATTCCTATTGCAGCCTGGCTTCCCCTAGCCATCGTATGGTTTGGCATTGGCGATAAACCCGGGATTTTTTTGATCGTCATTGGTGTCTTCTTCCCCATATTCATCAATTCGGTCCACGGAGTGAAATTTACCCAACCCATTCTGGTCCGCGCTGCTCAAATGCTCGGGGCCACGCCATGGAGGCTTCTCGTCCATGTCATTCTTCCGGCAGCCCTTCCCAATATCCTGACAGGGATTCGGATCGGGTTGGGCCTGGCCTGGGTCTGTGTCGTCATCTCCGAACTTTTAGGTGTGACGGCAGGATTGGGGTTTGTCATATGGGATGCCCAAGTCTACCTTCACACAGATAAAGTCATTGTGGGTATGATCGTCATCGGTGCCATGGGTACATTGACGGACCAAATCCTTCTCTACATTTCTTCCAAATTGCTGAAGGGATAGATTGGAAAGCAAGATCAACCTTAAAGAAGTCACAAAAGTTTTTATTGGAGGAACGGTTGCGTTGGAACAACTCTCCATGGAGGTTTGCCCCAATGAGATCGTATGTCTCCTTGGACCAAGCGGATGTGGAAAATCGACCGTTCTTAACCTCATCGCTGGTTTCGAATTTCCCACTTCTGGAAAAATATCTTTAGATGGGAAACCCATTATCAGGCCGGGTCCTGACCGGGGTGTGATCTTCCAGGAGCATGCTCTCTTTCCTTGGTTGACCGTCGTTCAAAATATTGCCTTTGGGAAAAGATTAAGGGGAAGTGTTGAGGATGAAGTTCGATATGGAGAGTCGGTCAAAAAGTATGTAGAGCTGATGGGACTTACCGGGTTCGAACAACACTATCCCAGCCAGCTCTCAGGAGGGATGAAGCAGAGGGTGGCTATCGCACGGGTGCTCGTCAATGAACCGGAGGTCATGCTCATGGATGAACCCTTTGCCGCCCTTGATGCACAGACCCGGCTCTCTATGCAGATGCTCCTCTTGGGGGTCTGGGAACGTCTTCGGACAACCATCCTCTTCATTACCCACGATATTGATGAAGCTGTCTTCCTGGGAGACCGAATTTATGTGATGACTGCAAGACCTGGGAGCATTAAGACCCTCCTCACTGTTCCTTTAGAACGACCACGTTACTACGAGATGGTTCTTAGTCCCTCCTTCAACGAGACGAAGGCAAAAATATTTGAATTGATCAAGGAAGAAACAAAAACTTTTATGAGCCCTATCGAAGGATGACTTATTCCCCTGATTTATCCTTTCTGGCGAGTCTCCAGAGGAGTGGAAGGCGAAAATTTTTCCCGGGCCAACTGTAAAAGGACGACCGCCGCAATCACGCCTATCCCACCTAAAACCTGTAATGGATAGAGCACTTCAC
>DYHU01000661.1 GCA_020724025.1 Syntrophorhabdus sp.
ACAGCCCCGATCACCGAGAGGCGTTGACTCCGGTACTCTTTGATGAAGACACTGATATGAGGATCTTGAAGATATTTTTCAGCCAGAAGATCGTGAATCTCTTTCTCCAGTTCATTGGCCGTGAGGCCTTTGACTCTCAGGATCCCGAGCAGGGGAAAGCTGATATTCCCCTGGGAACTGACCCTCACAGTCTTATTCAATTTCTCATCCTCGAAAACAGAGATTTCGAGGAGGTCCTCGGGCCCGATTTTATAGTCCCGATAAAGATCCCTTTTAGACGAGAAGGCACTCATCAGGATCCTCTCGTTCATGGCCTTTACTTGCTTGGAAGACTCGATCTCTTGGGTCGGCAAAATGGAAGGGGTTCCATCTTTTTTAAGAGAGGACTTGGAAGCGCAGGAAAGGGAAAATACAATAAAAAGGAGACTGAGGAGAAAAAAAATGGATATCCTTAAAATCATTTCGCCCCCCTTCCAAAAAAAAACCCAGACAGGACATTACAGTTTAACTGCTGGGTTTTTTTTCAACAATTGTCATTAATCAAGGGCAAACGGGCACGCGATCATGATCACCATCACCTCCTGACGCAGCGATTACTATTCCTGTAACAACCGCCGCTGCCGCCACGATGCCTACCCAACCCCATGTAGAGATTCCCCATAAGGCTCCGGTTTCTGTAGCCGTGGCAGTCTCACCCGCCTGTGCGACCATTACCTTGGGGGCGGTTTTCACCGTGGTGGAAGGAATGGTTACCGAATCTTTGGAGGAAAGTCCGGCAAGCATCACCCGGTCCTGATCCAGAACGGAGAGTTTCCCCTGAATGGTTTTGACGGTGACCGATCCGTTCGAATGGATGGAAAGGGTCCCTATCGTTGATTCATCCGCCGGGGAGGCGGAAGGGCCTTTCGCCGCCTGAAGTGTCCGGGCTTTTATGATGGAAATCTTTCCCACTTTGAAATGGGTCTCCGAAGCCGATGGAAGGCGAAATTCCACACTTCCCTGGTAAAGAATGAATTGATCTTTCTGTTCAAAAGAGAATTGGCTATTCGGACCAATCTCGATATGGCCGTTGTTGGAAAGGGAGATGAGTGCAATGCCTTTTTCAGTCTTAAATTTAGTTCCCTGAAAAACCGGAAAATGGGATGATTCTACTTTCTTCCAGACATTTTCCCTTGTTTCAAACTTGA
>DYHU01000167.1:0-2362 GCA_020724025.1 Syntrophorhabdus sp.
GCAAAGCAATGAACCATGCCGTGGATTCTCTGAAGACAAGACCATGTTGTCTAAATCTTATGAAGGAACTTCACTTCATTCTTTTGGATAGCGTTCGGGGTCGTGATAAGGCGCGGGGTGAATTCAGGAGGACACAGAACTATATCGGCCGCCCGGGTGACCCGATTGAAAGGGCATCGTTCATACCTCCTGCCTGGGAAGATGTTAACCCGTCCATGGACCTCTGGGAGAAATACCTGCACACTAACGAAAAGGACCGCCTTGTTCAACTGGCTGTTGCGAAGGCCCAATTTGAGTTAATCCATCCATTTCTCGATGGTAACGGTCGTCTTGGCAGAATGCTCGTCCCTCTTTTTCTTTTCGAGAAAGGCATACTATCCAGCCCGATGTTTTATATGAGCGAATATCTTGAAAAAAACCGGGAGATATATTATGCCCGGCTTCAATCCCTTTCTGTCGAAAATGACTGGAACGGATGGATAGCCTTTTTTCTTAACGGACTCATAGAACAAGCGACAGCCAATACGGAAAAAACCCACAGGATTCTTGATCTCTACGAAAGAATGAAACAGAAAATTCCCAAGATTGTCCATTCCCGGTATGTAATACAGGCAATTGATGCCCTCTTTGACCGTCCCATCTTTCAAAGTAGTGACTTCATCGCGCGGTCAAAAGTCCCAAGGGACAGCGCCTTGAGGATTTTGAAGGATCTTAAGAAAAATGGTTTAATACGGGATATCCGTACTGCAAAGGGCCGACAGGCAGCGGTCGTAATATTTTATGAACTTATTGATATTGTGGAAGAAAATGTTTGAGTTGCATCGGCACCACAAAACGAGAGTTGAGTTGCATAATATGAATTATATGCAACACAAAAAGATAGCAATAAAGAAGTATTTAGTGTCTGTCCATAAACTACGGTTTTTATAAAAAGTCGTTTTTCCGGCGAAAGCCGGAATCCAGTCTTTTCGAGGGTCTCTGGATGCCGGATCAAGTCCGGCATGACGGAAAAAACATTTATAAACAGACACTATTTAGTAGTAAAGTTAGCTGCAACCTGCTGTAAAAGGTTGATTATAAATATTTATTTATGATTGTAGCAGATAAACAGTTACCGATGTGAAACAGGAAACGAGTGGAAACGACTTCAATCCATACTGAATCAACTTTTGAGTCCGCCATCATCCAATCTTTGGTCGAGAACGGCGGTTACCTGGAAACCAGTCCAGCAGATTTCAGCCGGGAATTAGCCCTCGATAAGAAAGAGGTTATTGCTTTTCTGAAAGATACCCAGCTTAACCAATGGGAAAAGCTTCAAGCCATCCATGGAGTAGATATCGAAAACCGTATCATTCAACGCCTTTTCAAGGAGCTTGATTTGCGGGGCACGATTGATGTCCTGCGAAACGGTATCGTTGATTATGGTATTCGATTCAAGATGGCCTACTTTAAACCGGAAACGAAACTCAACCCAGAAACAAAGGTCCTGTATGATAAAAACCGGCTGACCGTGACCCGTCAGGTACATTACAGTCCGAAAAGTGAACACTCCGTTGATTTGGTTTTAGGCCTAAATGGTTTGCCGGTGGCGACGGTGGAATTGAAAAATCTTTTTACTGGACAGGATGTAAAGAATGCCAGAAGACAATATATCGAAGATCGTGATCCACGGGAACTTTTGTTCCAGTTTAAAAAGCGGGCGCTGGTCCATTTTGCCGTGGATACCGACGAAGTTTATATGACCACAAGAATTGACGGTAGGAGAACAAAGTATCTGCCTTTCAATCTTGGATATGATAATGGCGCAGGAAATCCGCCCAATCCGAATGGCTACAAGACTGCATATTTGTGGGAATCTGTCTGGGCTAAAGATTCCTGGATGGATATCATTGGACGATTTTTGCATCTTCAGATAGAAGATATAGAAGATAAGACCACCGGTCAGAAATACAAAAAAGAGACGATGATTTTCCCCCGTTACCATCAATTGGATTCAGTTCGGAAATTGTCAGGTCATGCCAAAGAAGACGGCGCAGGACATCACTACCTGATTCAGCATTCAGCAGGATCGGGCAAGAGCAATTCCATCGCCTGGCTGGCGTATCGATTATCCAGTCTACACAATGCCAGAGATGAGCGGGTCTTTGACAGTGTGATCGTTGTTACTGACCGGCTTGTGTTGGATCAGCAGTTACAGAATACGATTTACCAGTTCGAACACAAGCAGGGGGTTGTACAAAAAATTGATAAAGACAGCAGCCAATTGGCCTATGCATTGGGCACAGGGAAGAATATCATTATTACCACTTTACAGAAATTTCCCTTTGTCATTCAAAAAGTGGGCGACCTACCAAGTCGTAGA